>JBKJOH010000030.1:0-7573 GCA_046593295.1 Polaromonas sp.
TACGAAATGCGCAAGGAAGTGGACTGGGATGTCCGTCACAAGGAGTTGTTGCAGGTGCTGGAAAAGTACCGACGACCCGAAGGCAGCAACTGGGACTGCATCGTGCCCGTCAGTGGCGGCAAGGACAGCACCTACCAAGTGGTGCGCATGCTGCAACTTGGCCTGAACCCGCTGTGCGTGACCTCCACCACCTGCGACCTTTCCGAGCTCGGACGCAAGAACATCGAGAACCTCAAGCACTTGGGCGTGGACTACGTTGAGATGTCCCCCAATCCGCTGATCCGCGCCAAGTTAAACCGGATCGGCCTCACCCAGGTGGGTGACATTTCCTGGCCCGAACATGTGGGCATCTTCACCATACCTGTGCGAGCGGCGGTGCAATTCAACGTGCCACTCCTCGTGTGGGGTGAAAACTCCCAGAACGAATACGGCGGCCCAGCCGCCGCAGCCGGGAATAACGTACTTAACCGACGCTGGCTCGAAGAGTTTGGCGGCCTGTTGGGTATGCGCGTCTCTGACCTGATTGGCGTCGACGGTATTGAGGCTAAAAACTTGCTCTGCTACACCTACCCCAGCGACGAAGAGCTCGCCCGGGTAGGGGTTACCGGTCTATTCCTCGGTCACTATCTGCCATGGGATGGTTTGGCGAACACATTAATTGCCCAGGCCAATGGGTTCCGAACTTACGACAAGGTCGTCGAGGGCTCCATGGTCAATTACGAGAACTTGGACAATCACCAAACCGGTATCCATGATTACTTCAAATACCTGAAGTTTGGTTTTGGTCGCGCCACCGACTTGGCCTGCCTGCACATTCGCCGCGGCAGGGTCACACGCCAAGACGGACTGGAGGCGGTAAAACGTCTCGACGGAAAGTTTCCCTGGGAATATTTGGGGAAACCGCTGGAAGACATTTTGCGGCCGCTGGATATGACGGTTGACGAGTTCATTCGCCTGTGCGACAAGTTCACCAACAAGAAGATTTTCAAGCGTGATGTCAGTCGTGTCCTGCTCAAGGACCGCGACGGAAACCTTACCAAGATCAACGACGATAACGCATGAAAGTCGGGGTCATCGATTACGGGGTTGGCAATCTGGGCTCGGTGATGCGGGCACTGGAAGAGTTGCGCGTGGTGCCTATCTTGGTCACGCGCGCCATGGATATGCACGCCATGGACAGCCTGATATTGCCTGGCGTGGGCAATTTTTCGGACTGCGTGCGACTGCTGCACGAGGGTGGCTGGTTTCAGGGCCTTCAGGATGAGGTGAGGGGTGAACAAAAGCCTTTGCTGGGGGTGTGCGTTGGCATGCAGTTATTGGCTTCATGCAGCATGGAGGGTGCCAACGTCGATACGCCCGATGGCACGCCGGGCTTGGGGCTCATCCCTGGCCGCGTGGTGCATCTGCGCACCTTAGGCTGCCACTTGCGCATCCCCCACGTGGGCTGGAATGCGGTGACACCGACCAGCACGCACGGCGGCCTGTTTGACGGCATTCCTGCGGAGACGGATTTTTATTTCGTTCACAGCTACGCATTTGTGCCGGAAAATCCAGCGGATGTTCTAGCCACCACGGACTATGGGGGCCCCGTGACAGCGGCCGTTCAGAGCGGCCATGTCTGGGGCACACAGTTTCATCCAGAGAAGAGTTCCCGGGCGGGGTTCCGGCTGTTGCGCAATTTTATCGAGGGCCGGGCATGCTGAAAGTGCGCGTCATCCCAACCCTGCTGTGCAAGCAGTTCGGCCTCGTCAAGGGCGTGGGCTTTGACAGCTGGCGTCGGGTTGGGCCAGTGCTGCCTGCCATCAAGGTTTACAACCAGCGTGAAGTCGACGAGCTGGTGTTACTCGACATCGTGGCCCATCGCTCAAACGATGAGCTGGACTTTGAGGCCATGGATGAGTTTGGTCAGGACTGTTTTGTACCACTGACAGTCGGTGGCGGTATTCGGCGTATCGAACAAGTGCAGCAACTGCTTCGCGCCGGAGCCGACAAGGTCAGCCTCAACACTGCCGCCTATGCCAACCCCGAACTGGTGAGCGACATTGCCAAACGGCATGGCGTGCAGTGCGTGGTTGCCAGCATTGATGTGAGACACAACCCTGAGACGGGTCGCTGGCAGTGTTTTAGCCATGCGGGCCAACAAGACACGGGACGCGATGCCATTGACTGGGCGCGTGAGATGCAAAGCCGTGGGGCTGGCGAAATCCTCATCACCTCCATAGAGCGTGACGGCACACTGCAAGGCTATGACCTGGCCCTGATTGAGGCCGTAGTGCAAGCGGTCAGCATCCCCGTTATTGCCTCTGGCGGGGCGGGTACATACCAGCACATGGTGCAGGCTGTCACGCAGTCCGGCGCTTCTGCAGTGGCTGCGGCCAGCATGTTTCACTTTACCGAACAAACTCCGGCAGGGGCCAAAACGGCCTTGGCGCAGGCAGGTATTGCGGTGCGCAAGTCTTTTGTGGCCTGCTGACCTGCTATTCAACCCAATGACGAAGGTAGCGATTCGTGTTGATGCGTCAGTCGGTATGGGTACCGGGCACCTGCGACGCTGCCTGTCACTGGCTCAGGCACTCATTGACCTGGGCGCATCCGTGCGTCTGGTGTGCCGTTTGCTCGATGATGTTGCCCCAGACTTGCTGCGCACGTCGCCGTGTGATGTGTGCTGGTTGCCTGCACCGATTGCTTATGCTGTAGACGATGATGCTGATGGTTTGCCCTTGCACCATGCCTGGGCACAAGTTTCCTGGCGTGTTGATGCACTACAGACATGCGCTGCACTGTCTGCATTTGAGCCCGACTGGTTGTTGGTAGACCACTACGCATTTGATGCCCGATGGCATATCCAGGTAAGTAGCCGCTTGGCTTGCCAGCTTGCTGTACTTGATGATCTGGCTGACCGCCAGATTGCCGCTGACATATTGATAGACCACAACTGGGCTGATAGCCACAGTGCCAAATACGCAGATGCCTTGGCATTGTCGACCAAAAATACCCGTATTCTTGGTGGGCCGAATTTTGCATTGTTGTCTGCTGCCTACCTCAATACAGCACCCTACAAATTTCACTCGGAAGTGCGTAGCATTGGCATTTTTATGGGGGGTACAGACCCCGGCAGGATTTCAGAGCAGGTACTGGATATATGCCGCCACGAATTTGGGTTTACAGGACCTGTGGAAGTTGTTTCTACGTCGGTTAACCCGCACCTGACCAGCTTGCGCCTAGCCTGTGGGAAATCTCCAAACACCACATTGACGCTGGATCAACCTCATCTGGCCGATTTTTTTGCCCGGCATGATTTGCACATTGGGGCAGGTGGTGGTGCCACCTGGGAGCGCTGTTGCATGGGGGTCCCCAGCATTGTGCTGGTGCTGCAGGCCAACCAGTTGGCGGTTGTGCCAGCACTTGTGCGACTGGGGGTGCTGAAAGCTGCTGTCATGACAACTTCGCCTGAGTCGGACTCAGATGGACTGGACGGGTTTGCACAGCCGCTGGCTCAGGTGTTGCGTCACCTGGTGCAACATCCTGACATTCGTTATCAGCTGTCAGTTAATGCTGCCAGGCTGGTCGATGGGCAAGGTGCCGAGCGTGTCGCCCTGACCTTATTGGGTGCTTGTCTTCATCTGCGGCCTGCCAGGCTGGATGATGCCGCAATGTTATTTGCCTGGCGCAACCATCCCCAGATCCGTGCAGTATCTATCCAGACAGAGCCTATCGCATGGGAGCAGCACCTGCGCTGGATTCATTCCGTGTTGCCAGATGCCAATCGTGTTCTGCTGGTCGCTGAAATCGCCTCACGTGCGATCGGCTGCATACGTTTTGACATTGCAGATATGATTTCAGCCACGGTATCCCTTTACCTTGATCCATCACTCCAGGGGCTGGGTCTGGGGCGTCGCATGTTGCTGACGGGTGAGCAAGAACTTTTAGCCCGTGCTGGTGAGATGCTGCTCATCAAGGCACAGGTGTCAGAAAACAATCTTGCATCGCAACAAATGTTTATCAGCTGTGGTTATCGGGGCGGGCCACAATTTTTTGAAAAAACAATTCATGCATATTCTTGACCGACCCATAGGCCCAGGCCATCGTCCCTATCTGATTGCCGAAATGTCAGGCAACCACAATCAGTCTTTGGAGCGTGCCCTGGAAATTGTCGAAGCTGCTGCTGTCAGTGGGGCTGATGCCGTCAAGCTGCAGACCTACACAGCTCAAACCATGACGCTGAACGTGCGCATGCACGGGTTTGTGATTGAAGACCCCCAAAGTCTGTGGGCAGGCCGACAACTCTACGAGTTGTACGACGAAGCCCATACGCCCTGGGAGTGGCATGCGCCCATCATGGCGCGAGCAAGGGCACTGGGGCTGCATTGTTTTAGCAGCCCTTTTGACGAGACTGCTGTGGATTTCCTGGAGTCACTGGACGTACCCGCATACAAAATCGCCTCATTTGAGATTACCGATGTACGCTTGATCCGAAAAGTGGCTGCTACTGGCAAGCCCATGATTATTTCAACGGGCATGGCAACGGTGGCTGAAATCGACACAGCTGTGCGTACTGCACGAGCTGCGGGTTGTCAGCAACTGATATTGCTCAAATGCACCAGCACTTACCCTGCAACACCTGCCAATACCAATATTTTGACAATTCCACACTTGCGTAGCATGTTTGATTGTGAGGTCGGTTTGTCGGATCACACCATGGGCTGTGGTGTTGCCATTGCCGCAACAGCGCTGGGTGCCAGTGTGATTGAAAAACATTTCACACTGGCACGCGCTGATGGTGGCGTGGACTCGACGTTTTCCATGGAGCCCGCCGAGTTTGCCCTGATGCGCCTGGAAACTGAACGCGCCATGCAGTCCCTGGGGCATATCAGTTATGGCCCTACAGAAGCGGAAAAGCCTTCACTGGCCTTCAGGCGATCGCTTTATATCGCTCAGGACATGCTGGCAGGTGAAGTGTTGACACCTTTGAATCTGCGTTGTGTCAGGCCGGGTTTTGGAATGAATCCAATGTTATTCGACCAAGTGTTGGGTCAGCGTGTGAGGTACGATTGTGCGGCAGGAACACCATTGTCTTGGGCTCTGTTGAACCATTGAATTTGCACGAAGAGGCAGTATATTTTTTTATTACCAATTAATTCTTTTTATATTTTATGAATAAAAACCTTGGTCTTTATGATGATTTTTTGGCGCACACTGGGCCAGATCGCTTGCAAAAAATCCTGGCTCGGTATGAGTTATTTCGTAAAGTCATGAATGTACCTGGCGATATTGTGGAGTGTGGTGTATTCAAGGGCTCAGGAATCTATACCTGGGTAAAGTTGATGCGTTTGTTTCGCCCGCTAAATGAAGTGAGAGTCGTTGGTTTTGATTTTTTTGAAGCTAACCGTGATATGGATTTTCAGTTTCAACAGGATAAGGATTGTCTCGATGAACATCAAAGCCGATGGACACCTCAGGAAACTCTTGTTAATAATTGCAAGTTATGGGGATTTGATAAACTTGATTTAATAGCAGGCAACGTAGTGGAAACTACTAAGAATTTTGTTAAGGAAAATCTTGGCGCACGCATCTCGTTGCTTTATATCGATGTAGATAATTATGAGGGTGCATTAGCTTGCCTTGAGAATCTGTATCCTATTGTCAGTGCTGGTGGGTTGGTGGTCTTCGATGAATATGCTTTGCGTACCTATGGCGAATCGAATGCTGTAGACGAGTATTTTAAAGGGAAAAATATTCGTCTCCGTACCATCCCTTGGGCCAATACACCGTCCGCATACTTGATTAAGGAAACTTGCTAATGTTTGACAAGTCTCCGTTCAAGATTAGTGGTTCATACGACGAGGTTGTCAAAGCACTGGCGCAGTCTGAACGAGGCTCTTACGGTGACTTGTCTTACATGCCTGTATTCAGGGCATCGGCTTTATTCTACGCATTTGTAGATGAGGTTACCACCACACGGGTGGCTTTTCTTAATTACTGGAGAGAAAAAAATAATAATCCAAATGTGGGTATATTGGTAACGGTGCGTGATCAGAATGGGATCAAACGTGGGCGACGTTTTGAGCGCCTAAGTGCTATGACGGGGCAGTTTGATGTGCGTGATTTTTTAGGCCCTAACGAAATATTTCGCGGCTCTATCGAGCTAGAGGCATTCTCTTCTGAAGATCTCAAGTTTCAATTTCCTGGCTTGAGTGTTTTCTACCAATCTGCAAGGGGTGTGAGTTATGTTCATACCAATCAGCGCGTATACAACTCCGTTGAAGATCGCGACCGTGGTAGCAATCTGAATCCTTGGCAAACTGGTTTCGAGATAAACACAGAAAAATATGATCCTTTTGTGTTTGTCGTTAATGGGCCTAAGTACTACCCGGGTGGCTTTGTAGACCTGCTGGTCATAAATTTTGCTGGTAGCGAGATGAGTTGCCAAATACCATTCCAAGCATTACCAGCTTATGGAGCCTACGACTTTCGGCTGAGGACAGTACCAGATATTGTTACGTTTCTTGGGCGGCAGCCCGGTCTTTGTAAGCTTAATATTGAACTTGAAGATATTCATCTGCGCCTTGGTGTGGGCAATGCCCTGAAAGACCATAGTTGGTTATCCATCACACACAGTTACTTTGATGCAACCGAGCATCAGGATTACTTTGATACGCCACGACTGCTTGCTGATATCTATGCTGCTTTCATTCCATTTATTCTGATTGATGGGATTGACGTTGACTTGGTGTTCTATCCAATATATGCAAAAGGTGAGTTTACTCTAAGTTTTCAGGGCTTCGATGATGCAGGAAATGAGGTTTTTTACATTCCTGTTTGTAACTATCGTTCGCCAGAAAATGGTATGCTCAAAATTAATGTTCGCCAGTTATTACGTCAGGCAGATATCGCAGATATCTCTGGATTGTATGTATTGCAAATAGCTGCTGAAAATAAATTGCCAGCACGCATTACTTATGGTCTTAATTATTATCTACCTGGAAATTTGGGGACTAATATCAGCGCGTCGGTATATATTGCGAAATCTTGGGGTTTGGGCAGTCGCTCGTGGCGATGGTGTCCCTTAGTTGCGATGGCTGGTGCTCGTAATATAGTTATGGTCTGTGCTTTTAGTAAAAATAAAAATGAACGGCTAGTTAGTCCTGTTACCCTGGCAATATACGATCGTCAAGGAATTATTGCGAAAATGTCCTTTGAATTGCGGGGAAATACGGGAATCAGTGTAGTTATTGAAGAGTTATTTGAAAAAAATAGCTACACACCAATACTGAATGATATTTTGTGGTGCGTAGTTGAATCTAATCCTGCGTGCTTAGATGTAAATCAGATATGTGTTAGCGCAGATGGTTTTATAGGCGGGGATCATGGTTTTTGACTATTGAAGTAAAGCCTTAAGCATCCCTATACATTGTCACTTTTTAGTCGAGCCATGATTCATGGTTTGAGTAAATTTCGGTTAAAAGTCCCCGCCTCTCTTGCACAAAATACTTTGAAGAAATTCACTTATCACTCTGCCGCCCTGTTCATGTTTTCAATCGACGTGGTGCTTCTGCTCATCACTTGCTGGTTA
>JBKJOH010000270.1:0-5533 GCA_046593295.1 Polaromonas sp.
ATCATCGGCCTGCCGGCCAACCTGTTCTACGGCACCGGCATCCCGGCCTGCATCATCGTCATCGACAAGCAGGACGCGCACGCCCGCAAGGGCATCTTCATGATCGACGCCAGCGGCGGCTACATGAAAGACGGCCCCAAGAACCGCCTGCGCGATATGGACATTCACAAAATCGTGGATGTATTCACGAAGCGGCACGATGTGCCCAAGTACGCCAGCATGGTCAGTTTTGAGGACATCGAAAAAAACGACTTCAACCTGAACCTGCCGCGCTACATCGACAGCCAGACGCCCGAAGACCAGCAAGACATAGCAGGCCACCTCAAAGGCGGCATCCCCATCGCGGACGTTGATGCACTCCAGCCGTACTGGGCGGTCTGCCCGCAGTTGCGGCTTTTCATTTTCAAAGCCAATCGCCCCGGCTACCTCGATCTGGCCGTGAACAAGACCGCCATCAAACCGGCCATCTACGAGCACCCCGAGTTTGCCGCCTTCATCACCCGCATGAACACCCTGTTTGCGCAGTGGCGCGACCAGAGCGCCCAAACGCTAAAAAGTTTGCAACGCGGCTGCCACCCCAAGCAAGTCATCACCGCACTGGCCGAAGACCTGCTGGCCCACTACACCGGCCAGCCGCTGATCAACGCTTACGACGTGTACCAGCACCTGATGGACTACTGGGCGCAGACCATGCAGGACGATGCCTACCTGATAGCTCTTGAGGGCTGGAAGGCCGAGACCTACCGTGTGATCGAACGCGACAAAAAGGGCAAGGAAAAAGACAAGGGCTGGACTTGCGATCTGGTGTCCAAGGCCTTGGTCGTGGCGCGTTACTTCGCCAAAGAGCAGGCCGCCATCGACCAGTTGTCCGCAGAACATGAAAGTGTGACTGCTCAACTCGCCGAGCTGGAAGAAGAACACGGCGACGAAGATGCCGCGTTTTCTGGCTACGACAAGATCAACAAGGCCAGCGTGAGTGAGCGCCTGCGGGAGATCAAGGGCATCAAAGGCGACAGGGATGCCAAGGATGAAGCCGCCGTGCTCAACACCTGGCTCAAGCTCGCCAGTGATGAGGCCGACTTGAAACGGCGCGTCAAGGAACTGGATGCCGCGCTCGACGCTGCCGCCTACGCCCACTACCCCAAACTGAAAGAGGCCGACATCAAAACGCTGGTGGTGGACGACAAATGGCTTGCAAACTTAAACGCCGCCATCCACGGTGAAATGGACCGCATCAGCCAGGCCCTGACCCAGCGCGTGAAGGAATTGGCCGAGCGCTATGACACCCCCATGCCGCAGATGATCAGCCGGGTGGCGGAGTTGGAGGCCAAAGTGGCTGGGCATTTGGCCCGAATGGGGTTTGCTGGGTGATTTTTATTAAAAGTAATGGCAAAATCTTTAATAAGATGATTTCTTATTAAAGGTCAGCCACCATGCAACGAGACAGCACCGGGGTTTACGCGCAAAGCATCGCAGGCTCTGAGGCCGTGCGCGCGTTTGTGCCGCACCCACTGCCACCCGCACCCGTGCTAGACCTTGGTGGAGCGCGACAGCAGCTCCTGGAGCAAGCCACCCTGGCCGTGGGGCGGCTCGATGCCATCAGCACCTTGTTGCCAGATCCGCAGTTGTTTCTATATGCCTACGTCAGGCGCGAGGCGGTGTTGTCGTCCCAGATCGAGGGCACGCAGTCGTCACTCTCTGACCTGCTGCTGTTTGAACTGGACGAAGCCCCGGGCGTGCCGTTTGACGATGTGCAAGAGGTTTCCAACTACATCGCCGCGCTGGAACACGGTATGGCCCGCCTGCGCGAGGGCTTTCCGCTGTGCAACCGCTTGCTGCGCGAGATGCACGCCCACCTGATGAAGGGTACGCGTGGTAACGACAAAGCGCCCGGCGAGTTTCGCCGCAGCCAGAACTGGATTGGTGGCACCCGCCCCGGCAATGCCCGTTTTGTGCCGCCGCCCCCGCAGGAGCTGGAAGCCTGCATGGCTGCGCTAGAGAGCTATCTGCACAACACCGACGATGGGTTGCCCACCTTGGTACGTGCAGCGTTGGCGCACGTACAGTTCGAGACCATCCATCCGTTTCTGGACGGCAACGGCCGCCTCGGTCGCTTGCTGATTGCCCTCATGTTGCACCACGGTGGCCTGCTGCAAGAGCCGCTGCTGTACCTGAGCCTGTATCTGAAACAGCATCGCGCAGTCTATTACGAGCTGCTGGGTCGCGTGCGCACGCATGGTGACTGGGAGGCATGGGTCGATTTTTTTCTCGAAGGCGTACAACAAACCGCCACCGGTGCCGTCAGCACCGCCCAGCGACTGGTGGCGCTGTTTGCACAAGACACCCAGCGCGTGCAGACCAATGCCAGCGCCGCAGCAAGCACGCTGCAGGTGCTGAACTGCCTGCGCCAGCGCCCCGTGTGTGCGCTCAAACAATTGGCCACGACCAGCGGCCTGAGTTTCCCAACCGCCTCCAAAGCCGTGCAAACCCTGGTGGGCTTAGGGCTGGTGCATGAGCTAACCGGCCAGCGCCGCTACCGGGTGTTTGTGTACAGCGCTTACCTGGCTATCCTGAACGAAGGCGGGGAACCGTTGTGATGCACCTTGTTAATGACACCCCCGGTTTTACTTGTGGCGAATTCGATGGGATTAAAAACCCGGCAACGCCTGAACAATGTTCGACACTTCACCCATGACCGACGACCAAAAGCTGCTTGAGTCCATCAAGGTCTTGGGCGTTCAGATACAGGCACTCCACCAGCAGGCGCTCGACAGGGCCACGCCCGTGGTGGCGCGCATCTTGCGCCAGCGCACGCCCGACGTGCAACTGATTGAGTACACGCTGGACCAGTTGCTGGGCGTGTGCAGCACCCCGGCCGCCGTGGAGCTGTATCGCCGCCTGTGCCGTCACTATTGGGACATCGACCCAGACGCCGCCGCCAGCTATGTGCTGGCTTACCGGGATATGTGGGATGCGGACGAGGTATTAACCCAGGACGAAGCACCATGACTGAAGTATTGAAACCGGGGTACAAGCGGACCGAGGTGGGGGTGATTCCGGAGGATTGGGATGCAATTCCGATGGGGCACGTTTCAGAATGCCTAATTGGGCTGACGTATAGCCCACTCGATGTCCGTGAATTCGGAACGTTGGTGTTGCGATCATCCAATATTCAGAACGGCAGATTGACATTCGATGACAATGTTTTTGTTGAAATGGACGTGCCATTGCGTGCCATTACCTGAGAGAACGACATTCTCATTTGTGTCCGAAATGGTAGTCGTCAGTTAATTGGCAAGTGCGCCTTGATCGATGAAGGCACGGCAGGTAGCGCCTTTGGTGCCTTTATGTCTGTGCTGCGCTGTGAGTCCGCAAAGCTCCTATTTTTTCAGTTCCAGTCGAATATTCTGAAACGGCAGATAAACGAAGTGATGGGTGCCACCATCAACCAAATCACCAATAGGGATATGGCGACGTTCAAGGTGATTTGGCCTCCCACCAAAGCCGAACAAGAAGCCATCGCCGAAGCTTTGAGCGATGCGGATGCCCTGATCGAATCCCTGGCTCAACTCATCACCAAAAAGCGCGACCTCAAACAGGGTGCCATGCAGGAACTGCTCACCGGCAAGAGGCGGCTGCCGGGGTTTAGTGGGGAGTGGGAGGTGAAGCGGTTGGGTGATCTGGCTGACATGGGGAGTGGTGGAACGCCACCATCATCGAATCTGGCGTACTACGATGGGGACATACCGTGGGTAGCCATTTCAGATATGACCAAGGGCGGCAAATATCTCGACTCAACAGAACGAAATCTTTCGGTCGATGGTTTGGCAAGTAGCGCAGCACAGTTGTTTCCTGTTGGCACCGTTTTGTATGCAATGTACGCGTCGCTGGGTGAATGCAGCATTGCGACAGTCCAGCTCTCATCAAGCCAGGCAATTCTTGGCATCCGGGCAAAGCAGAAGTTGAATGGAGAGTTTCTCTATTACTTCCTACAGTCGATCAAGCCGCTGGTCAAAACGATGGGGCAGCAGGGAACTCAGGCTAACTTGAACAAGCGAATGGTTCAGGACTTCAGCTTGCGCTTGCCGTCACATCCAGAGCAAACCGCCATCGCCACCATCTTCAGCGACATGGACACCGAGCTCGCCGAGCTGCAATCCAGACTCGCCAAAGCTCGCCAGATCAAGCAGGGCATGATGCAGGAACTGCTGACCGGCAGGATTCGATTACTATGATTTTCATAGCTTCTTTCGCACGTTGTACGGCGGATACGGACAATTTATGTCTGTGATTTTATCTAGGCGGCGTTCAAACTTCACTCTAAATAATATCCAATTAGGTATAATTAATCCATGTCCACCCCACACCAAGAAAAACCTTTGCACTGGGTCGGTTCCGCCAAGAAAGACCTGCTGGCCCTGCCGGACGAGGTGATTGACGACTTTGGCTATGCGCTGGGTGCGGTGCAGTTGGGTGCCACGCCACCGCAAGCCAAGCATTGGAAAGGTGAAGGCTCGGGCGTGCTGGAGCTGGTGGACAACCACCGGGGCGACACCTTTCGGGCGGTGTACACGGTGCGCTTTGCCAAGGCGGTGTATGTGCTGCACTGCTTCCAGAAGAAGTCCAGCAGCGGCGTGCGCACCGCACAGACCGATATTGACCTGATTCACGAGCGGCTCAAAGTCGCCCAACAACATTACAAGGACCACCATGAAAGCTAAAACCAAACCGCCTGTGGTTGATACCCTAAGTGCTGCTGGCGCTGTTGAGATGGGTTCCGGCAATGTGTTTGCCGACCTGGGTCTGTCGGACCCCGATGATCGTCGCCTGCGCGTGCAACTGGCTGCACGCCTGATTGATCTGCTGGAGGGGGACGGAACGACGCAAGCCGCTGCGGCCAAACGGCTGGGCATTTCCCAGCCGCACGTGTCAGAACTGAAGAACTACAAGCTGGGCCGCTTCTCCAGTGAGCGGCTCCTGCACTTCATCACCCTGATGGACCGGGATGTCGAAATTTTCATCCGCCCGCGTGCCGCAGTCGTTCCCGCTGGTTCACTGACCGGCGCCGTGACCGTCTGGGCTGCTGCATAGCGAGACCACAGACCACCAGATCAAGCAAAGCATGAAAGAAAACTGATGATCTGGAACCCCGGCCAGTTGCCACCCGACTGGAGCATTGAAAAGCTGATCGGCAAGCATTCCTCGCTGCCATTCAACCCAGACGTGGCGAACGCGTTCTTCCGCGCGGGTCAGATCGAGTCGTGGGGGCGCGGCATTGAGCGCATTCAAGAGGCTTGCCAGCTTGCGAAGGTGCCCGCGCCAGAGATTCGCCTAGATCACGGAGGTTTGTGGGTGACATTTTTCTTTGCGGCGACGGTCGGGACGCAGGGGACTACCCAAGAAACTACCCAAGAACGAATTTTGGCGCTGCTCAAAGCCCAGCCAGCCCTCACGCGCCGGGAGCTGGCAGACAAGATTGGCATGACACCGGATGGCATCAAATACCATTTGCAGAAATTGACCGCAGCCGGGG
>JBKJOH010000355.1:0-19510 GCA_046593295.1 Polaromonas sp.
CCGAAGCAATTGCTCGAGTGCCTGCGTGACCATCGGGCCGCGCCAGATCATCGGGTTGTCGTCTTCGACCATGAAGCCGATCGACATCACCTGGACGCCGTAGTTCTCCATCGGCTCCATGGTCTTGCCATCGGCGCTCTCGGGGCGCCCCTCGATGCCCATCATCATGGGCTGGCTCGGGCCGTAGATGTCGGCATCCAGCAGTCCGACGCTGGCGCCCTCGGCGGCCAGGGCCAGTGCCAAGTTGACGGCGGTGGTGCTTTTACCGACACCGCCCTTGCCGGAGGCCACCGCCACGATGTTCTTGACGTTGGGCAGCAGTTGCACGCCGCGCTGCACGCTGTGGCTGGCAATTTTCACGGTCACATTGACCGACACGTTATCCACGCCTGCAACGCCTTTGGCAGCGGCAATCAGGCTTTTGCGCAAGCCCGCTATCTGGCTCTTGGCGGGATACCCCAGTTCCACATCAAACGCGACATCGCCCCCGCTGATTTGCAGGTTTTTAAGTGCTTTGGTGCTGACGAAATCCTTGCCGGTGTTGGGGTCAAGCACGCTTTGCAAGGCGGCCAAAACGGTCTGTTGTTCTATGGTCATCAGGGGAAATCTCCGGGTAAATCTGGAATAGAGAGTCGGCAAACTTTGCTATGAGGACCTGCCGAACGGTTGGCCTGAAGTTTAACGCCGCAGGGCCAGGCCCCGGGCGACTTAAAATTGCGGGCTGGCTGCCTCTAGCCTCAAAGTCTCTTAAAGCCCTATCTATGCCCCAGCGCCAACTCTTTGTCACCACCGCCCTGCCTTATGCCAATGGCAAGTTCCATATCGGCCACATCATGGAATACATCCAGGCCGACATCTGGGTGCGGTTTCAAAGGATGCAGGGCCATGAGGTTAATTTTGTCGGCGCAGACGACGCACATGGCGCGCCCATCATGATTGCGGCTGAAAAAGCTGGCAAAACACCACAGCAATTTGTGGCCGACATTGCGGCTGGCCGCAAGCAATACCTGGATGGTTTTCATATCGAGTTTGACAACTGGAGCTCGACTGACTCGCCGGAGAACCACGAACTGGCCCGGCAGATTTACCGCGACCTGCGGGATCGCCCGGAAGGCTCGTTGATTGAAACCAAGACCGTTGAGCAGTTCTTTGATATCGAGAAGAACATGTTCTTGCCAGACCGCTTTATCAAAGGCGAATGCCCGAATTGCCACACAAAAGACCAGTACGGTGACAACTGCGAAAGCTGTGGTGCGGTGTATGCGCCAACCGAGCTGATTAACCCCTACTCGGCCCTGTCCGGTGCCAAGCCAATACTGCGATCATCTGAGCACTTTTTCTTCAAGCTGTCCGACCCGGCCAGCGTGAAATTTCTGGAAGAGTGGACGCAAGACGGCAAGTTGCAACCCGAGGTAGCCAACAAGGTCAAAGAGTGGTTTAGCGTTCGTACCAATCCGGACGGCAGCAAAAGCGAAGGCCTGGGTGATTGGGACATCAGCCGAGATGCGCCCTACTTCGGCATTGAAATCCCCGACGCACCGGGTAAATACTTTTATGTCTGGCTCGATGCACCTGTGGGTTACCTGGCATCGCTTAAAAACCTGCTGGATAAGCGCGGCCAGAGTTACGACGACTACATGGCCAACCCGGCGCTGGAGCAGTACCACTTTATTGGCAAAGACATCGTGACCTTCCACACACTGTTCTGGCCCGCGATGCTGCACTTCAGCGGCCGCAAAACGCCAAACAATATTTTTGTACATGGCTTTTTGACGGTGAACAACGGCGAGAAGATGAGCAAAAGCCGGGGTACGGGCCTTGACCCGCTCAAGTACCTTGACCTGGGCATGAACCCCGAGTGGTTGCGTTATTACTTGGCTGCGAAGTTGAACGCGAAGAATGAAGATATTGACTTCAATGCCGATGATTTCATGGCGCGGGTGAACAGCGATTTGATTGGCAAGTATGTGAATATTGCGAGTCGGGCCGCCACATTTATCCAAAAGTACTTTGATGGCAAGCTCTCCACAACAAACGAAACCATTGGCACATACACAACCGAGGGACCTGTCTTGATTGCCTACGGTTCCGGCCCCGAAATTATCGAAGCCTTTGAAGCGCGCGAGTTTTCCAGAGCTACCCGAGAAATCATGCGCATAGCGGATGAAGTGAACAGCTATTTCGACCGTTTCAAGCCTTGGCTGCTTGCAAAAGATTCTTCAAAGCATGTTGAACTACAAGAAGTTTGCTCAAATTGCATTCGCGCCTTTCAAATCCTGACAATCTATCTTGCGCCTATCTTGCCAAATTTGGCAAAGCAAGCCTACTCAACACTGTTCGGGATTGAGCGTGACCCGTCTTGGCAAGACTTAAGAAATCTTGCGCATGAAATCCGCCCTTACCAGCACCTCATGCAGCGCGTAACCCCAGAGCAACTAGCAGCCCTCTTCGAGCCATCAGCCCAACAAACATCGGCGCAAGCAGCTATCGAAACCATAGCAAACGGGATCGGGGAACCCTCACCCCGGCCCTCTCCCAAGGGGAGAGGGAGTGAACCGGGGGGCGAAAAAATCGCCCCCACCATCACCATAGTCGACTTCGCCAAAATCGACTTGCGCATTGCGCTCATCGTCAACTGCGAAGCGGTCGTTGGCTCCACCAAGCTCCTGCGCCTGACGCTAGACGTGGGCGAGGGTAAAACACGCAACGTCTTCAGTGGCATAGCGTCGGCCTACAACCCCGAAGACCTCATCGGCAAGCACACCGTGATGGTGGCCAACCTGACACCGCGCAAGATGAAGTTTGGCCTGAGTGAAGGGATGGTGCTGGCCGCCAGCCATGCGGATGACAAAACCCTGCCCGGTATCTATGTGCTTAACCCCAACGAAGGCGCGCAGCCCGGCATGCGGGTGCGCTGACACTGCCGCAGTGCCTTGGACGGGTGCCGGGTTATTTCATCCAGCCCGTCCCCGGTAAAATGCTGGCAAACACGACACATCCACAGCACAGGCAGTTCAGACCCATGTCCCTTCTCAGCATCTTCCGCCGTCCAGACTACACCTCTGAAGCCACGCAGTTTATCGACAAGCTCAAGATCAACAAGCCAACGCTGGAAGCCGAGCAACGCGCCGGACGCGCCCTGCTGTGGGACAAAAACCTCAATCGTGCCGACCAGGCCGAGTACCTTGATGCCAGCGTCGCGCAGCAGGCTTACGTTTACTCCACCAGCGGCCACAGCAACAGCAAATAACGGTTAGTACTGCGACTCGGAAATAAGGAAACATGAAAACGCGTCTTTTCCCGCCCGGCGTTGTTGCTCGTCGTTGCCATAGCTACGGCTATGTCGCCTCCTCTCGCCTAGCCGGACGGGAAAAGACGCGTTTTCATTTTGTTCCCCTATTTCCGAGTCGCAGTACTAGCCAGCCAGCCGCAGAAAACCCGCCCTTTTAGTTTATTGGGCGCAGTCATGTCCTCCATCTCAGCACCATTCAAGCAAAGCCAGCTACCACCGGCTGTTCCAGGGTCTGATGCGCCCGGTATGCCCGGTATGCCTGCCGTGATTGACCAGGTGGCGCTGGCGCGGCTGTATGGCGAACCGCTGTTTGCGATGCCGCATGACCTGTACATTCCGCCGGATGCATTGCAGGTTTTTCTGGAGGCTTTTGAAGGCCCGCTGGACTTGCTGCTGTATCTGATTCGCAAGCAGAACTTCAATATTCTCGACATCCCGATGGCGGCGGTGACGCGCCAGTACCTGGTCTATGTGGACGAAATCCGCGCCACCAATCTGGAGCTGGCGGCTGAATATCTGCTGATGGCCGCGATGCTGATCGAAATCAAATCGCGCATGTTGCTGCCACCCAAAAGGCAGGCTGAAGGCCAGGAAGCCGAAGACCCGCGCGCCGAGCTGGTGCGCCGCCTGCTGGAATACGAGCAGATTAAGCTGGCTGCTCACAAGCTCAATGAAATGCCGCAGTTTGGCCGCGACTTTTTGCGCGCGCAGGTGTATGTTGAACAGTCGCTGGCGCCGCGCTTTCCGGATGTGAATGTGGTCGATTTGCAGGAGGCTTGGGCAGCGATCGTCAAACGCGCACGGCTGGTGCAGCACCACGTCATCAGCCGCGAAGAACTCTCGGTGCGTGAGCACATGAGCATTGTTTTACGCAAACTGCAAGGCCGCAAGTTCCTGGAGTTTGAAGACCTGTTTGATGCAACGCGCGGCATGGGCGTGCTGGTGGTGACCTTTCTTGCACTGCTCGAATTGTCTAAAGAAGGCCTGCTGGACGTGACCCAGGCCGAGGCCTTTGCACCGATATACGTGCGGCTTGCTTACACCCCTGCTTAAGGCCTGTTCGCACTACTTTGCACTTGAAAAATTAACTTAAACCGGTCCTGACCCATGCCCCATTTACCCATCCCGACGCAGCACGCCTTTGATGTGCTGGTCATTGGCAGCGGCCTGGCCGGCCTGACGGCGGCGCTGCAGCTGGCTCCCACCCACCGTGTGGCCGTGCTGACCAAACGCGCCTTGAGCGATGGCTCCAGCGGCTGGGCCCAGGGCGGCATTGCTGCCGTACTGGCCGAAGGTGACAGCTTTGAAGCGCATGTGGACGACACGCTGGTGGCCGGTGCCGGCCTGTCCGATCCGGCCGCCACCCGCTTTGTCGTGGAAAACGCCCCGCAAACCATCGCCTGGCTGCAGGAACTGGGTGTGCCGTTCTCGCAGGAAAACGGTCAACTGCACCTGACGCGCGAAGGCGGCCACAGCGCCCGGCGCATCGTGCATGTGACCGATGCCACCGGCGCTGCCGTGCAGCGCACGCTGATCGAGCAGGTGCGCCGCACGCCCAACATCACGCTGTTTGAGCACCACACGCTGGTGGACCTGATCAGCGCCAGCAAGCTGGGGAGCACATCGGCGCATGCAGAGGATGGGCCGGATCGCTGCCTCGGCCTGTATGCCCTGGACGAAGCCACCGACGAGGTGCTCACCTTCAGCGCACCGCACACCATTTTGGCCACTGGCGGCGCGGGCAAGGTCTATCTGTACACCACCAACCCCGACACCGCCACCGGCGACGGCATTGCCGCTGCCTGGCGTGCAGGTTGCCACGTGGCCAACATGGAGTTCATCCAGTTCCATCCCACCTGCCTGTACCACCCGCACGCCAAATCATTTTTGATCACCGAGGCGGTGCGTGGCGAAGGCGGGCGTCTGCTCCTGCCCGACGGCACGCGCTTCATGCCCCGGCATGATGCGCGTGCCGAACTCGCGCCGCGCGACGTGGTGGCGCGCGCGATCGACTTCGAGATGAAAAAACACGGTATCGATTGCGTTCACCTGGACATTTCGCACCAGCCGCTCGCCTTCATCCTGGCGCATTTCCCCAACATCTACGCGCGCTGCCTGGAACTGGGGATCGACATCTCGAAACAGCCGATTCCCGTGGTGCCCGCCGCGCACTACACCTGCGGCGGCGTGCTGACCGACCTGGCCGGCCGCACCGATGTGCCCGGCCTGTACGCGATTGGCGAGACCGCCTGCACCGGCCTGCACGGTGCCAACCGGCTGGCCAGCAACTCGCTGGTCGAATGCATGGTGTTTGCGCGCGCCGCGGCGCAGGACATCGTTCAAACCCCGCTCGCCCAGCCGCCCGCCTTGCCCGCCTGGGACGACAGCCGCGTCACCGATGCCGATGAGGCCGTGGTGATCTCGCACAACTGGGACGAGCTGCGCCGCTTCATGTGGGACTACGTGGGCATTGTGCGCACCAACAAGCGCCTGGAACGCGCGGCGCATCGCATCACGCTGCTGCAGGGCGAAATCCAGGAGTTCTACGCGCATTTTCACGTCACGCGCGATTTGCTGGAGCTGCGCAACCTGGTGCAGGTGGCCGAACTCATTGTTCGATCCGCCCAGGCCCGCCACGAAAGCCGCGGCCTGCACTTCAGCCGTGATTACCCGGCACTGGCGGCCTCAGCGGTGCCCACCATCCTCGTGCCGCCCGCGGCTTGACGCCGCAGCCGCAGATCATGCGGCGCGGCAGTCGAGGTCCGCAGCGATCCAGCCGCGCAGGCTATTGACGAAGGCCAGCGCCTGCACACGCGGCAGGTCGTCCACTCGCACCACGGCTTCAGCCACACGGCCATCGCGCAGTGCATTGGCGCGCGCTATGCCCCCCAGCAAACCGCAGCGCAGCGGCGGCGTGACCCAGCGGCCGTCCATCAGCAGCGCCACGTTGCCGCGTGTGCATTCGGTGATCTCGCCTTCGCTATTCCACAGCAAGGTATCGAAAACGCCGGGCTGCGTGGGTGTGAACGCGTCGTAGTGGGCGCGGCGCGTGGTCTTGAAGCGCACGAACTCACCGTGTGCTTCGTCGATGGCCCGGTCCGCGAGCTGCAGCCGCACGCGCTGCGCTGAGGCCGGCAACGCATAAGCCTCGGCCTGCGCCCGTCCTTGGGCATCGAGCAGCAAACGCACGCGCCACAGGCCTTGCGGATGCGCTTGCGCCAGTTGCTGCAGGCACTGCTTCACAAGCTGCGACTGCCATGGGTAGCCAAAATGCGCTGCTGCAGCGGCCATGCGCGCCAGATGCGCGGGCGCGTCACGCAGGACACCACCCTCCAGCGCCAGGGTTTCCAGAATCTCGAAAGGCCCGCTTGCCCGCTCCAGAAAGGCGCGTTTGTGGTGCCATTCCTGCCATTCGTTCTCGGCCACGGCACCGGACGTGATGCCGCTGCCAATACCGCAACGGGCTTGGGTGCCACGCAAGGTCACGGTGCGGATCGGCACGTTGAATGTCGCCGCGCCACCGGGCTGCACCACGCCCAGCGCGCCGCAATACACGCCGCGCGGCCCGGCTTCCAGCGTGCGGATGGCCTGCATGGCGCGCACCTTGGGCGCACCGGTCACCGAACCGCAGGGAAACAACGCGGCAAACACATCGGCCAGACTGCAGCCCGCCCGCGTACGCGCCTCGACATCGGAAGTCATCTGCCACACCGCCGGCAGCGCCTCGGTGTGGAACAGGCGCGGCACCTGCACGCTGAAAGGCTGGGCAATACGCGACAGATCGTTGCGCAGCAAGTCCACAATCATCACATTTTCGGCACGCTCCTTAGGCGAGGTGCGCAAGCACTCGGCCAGCGCTGCGTCTTGCTCCGGCGTGGCGCCGCGCGGTGCCGTGCCCTTCATGGGCCGAGTGAGCAGGCGGCCGGCACGCCAGTCAAAAAACAGTTCGGGCGACACCGACAGCAGCTGCTCGTCCCCCATGTCGATATACGCCGCGTAGCCGCCCGGCTGGGCGCGCTGCAGCGCACTGAACAGGGCGAGCGCAGGCTGCGCACCGCCGCCCTGCAACGCGGCATGCAGCTGCGCCGTGAAGTTGACCTGGTAAAACTCGCCACTGGCAATGAATTGCTGAATGGTGGCAAAAGCGGTGTCGAAGTGCGCCCGCTCGGGCAAGGTGTGCCAGTGCAGCGTGGGCGCGTCTTGCGGGCGCGACGCCAGATCTGGCCAGGGCAGCGCCTCGTCGTAGACGGCAAACCAGGCCAGCGGGCCGTCGGCGGGGTGGGTTTGCAGTGCGGCGTCAAACGCCTGCGCCGCTTCGTAGCGCAGTGCGCCTACACACCAGGCACCCTGCCCCGCAGCGGCTTGCACGGCGTCGAGAACGGCCCGAACCTCGGCCGGCTGGCGCGCCACCAACACCTCACGCGGCGCGCCAAAGGCGTGGCGCAGGCGTGGCGCGGCGCTATCGTGCGGGTCAGAAAAGTCGATGCGGGCTGAAATATTGGTCATATTGGCCTCTAGCGCATATAGAACGGGCGCTAGCAGCTATCAAAACAGGAGTGTTTGGGTGCCAGCGCCGTCGTCCTTAGCCTGCGGGAAAGGGAGTAAAACAGGGGTGACAGCCTTACGCCGCGCCGATGTGCGGCACCAGGCCGGCGGTGGGCTGGCCGTTCTTCAGCGCCGTCGTGAACGCCAGCATGCGGTCAATCGGCAGGCGCGCCCGCAGGCCCAGCACCGGGTCAATGTGCACCTCGTTCGCGCCAGTTTCCAGCACCCGCGCCAAACCAGCCAGCCCGTTCATCGCCATCCACGGGCAGTGCGCGCAGCTTTTGCAGGTGGCGCTGTTGCCGGCGGTTGGCGCTTCGATGAAGATTTTTCCGGGGTTGAGCGTGCGCAGCTTGTGCATCATGCCGTTGTCGGTGGCGACGATGAATTCCGGCGCATCCATCTCGCGTGCCGCCTTCAGGATGGCCGAGGTCGAACCCACCGCATCAGCCAGCGCTACCACATCCACCGGCGATTCCGGGTGTACCAGCACCTTGGCCAGCGGGTGCGCTTGCATCAGCGCCTGCAGCTCGAAGGCCTTGAACTCGTCATGCACGATGCAGGCGCCGTTCCACATCACCATGTCGGCACCGGTTTCACGCTGGATGTAGCCGCCCAGGTGCCGGTCCGGCGCCCAGAGGATTTTCTGGCCCGCCTCTTTCAGCGCGCGCACGATGTCCAGCGCGCAGCTCGATGTCACAACCCAGTCGGCGCGCGCCTTAACGGCGGCGCTGGTGTTGGCATAGACCACCACGCTGCGGTCGGGGTGGGCGTCGCAGAACGCACTGAACGCATCGATCGGGCAGCCCAGATCGAGCGAACAGGTGGCATCCAGGTCGGGCATCAGCACGCGCTTTTCGGGCGACAGAATTTTGGCTGTCTCGCCCATGAAGCGCACGCCTGACACCACCAGCGTCTGCGCGGCGTGGTCGCGGCCAAAGCGCGCCATTTCCAGCGAATCCGACACGATGCCGCCGGTTTCTTCAGCCAGATCCTGCAAATCAGGGTGTACGTAGTAGTGCGACACCATGACGGCATTGCGTTCTTTCAGCAGGCTGCGGATGCGGTCTTTCAGAACGGTGCGCTCAGGCAGGGTCGGCTCGACCGGCACGCGCGCCCAGGCGTGATGGGTGGAGCAGGCGGTGGGCTCGCCAGAAGCAGCGATTTCCGGCTGCTCGTAATCAACATTGATCCGGGTCAGGATTGAATTCATAAGGGTACTCCTTGCGGCGCTTCAAAGCGCATCGAAAAATCAATCGCCTGCACATCCTTGGTCAGGCTTCCGATGGAAATGCGGTCCACACCGGTTTCTGCAAGGGCGCGCAGGCTGCTGAGGGTGACACCGCCCGAAATCTCCAGAATGGCCCGGCCGGCGTTGAGGCGCACCGCCTCTTTCAAGGTAGGCAGTTCCATGTTGTCGAGCAGTACCATGCGCGCGCCGGCCTGTAGCGCTTGGGCCAGCTGGTCCAGGTTTTCCACCTCAATCTCAACAAAGTCGGCTTGCGCGGCAATCAGCGCGGCTTGCTGTAGCACCTGTGCAATGCCGCCAGCCGCAGCGATATGGTTTTCCTTGATCAGCACGGCGTCGTATAAACCGACCCGGTGGTTGGTGCCGCCGCCGCTCAAAACCGCGTATTTCTGGGCCAGACGTAGGCCGGGCAGCGTCTTCCGGGTATCGACGATCTGCGCCCGGGTGCCGGCGATAACGGCGACATAAGTGGCTGTTTTGCTGGCAACGGCGCTTAAAAGCTGCAAAAAGTTCAGCGCTGTGCGCTCAGCCGACAGCAGCGCCCGGGCCTGGCCTTGCACTTCAAACACCACCTGGTTGGCCTCACAACGCTCGCCGTCCTGCACATGCCAGACCAGTGCGGCCTGCGGGTCAAGCTGCCTGAAAGCGGCCTCGGCCCAAGCACGGCCACACAGCACCGCACTTTCGCGCGCCAGCACGTAGGCCCGCGCTTGGCGGGCCGGGTCGATCAGGGCCGCGGTCAGGTCACCGGCACCCACATCTTCAGCCAGCGCCCGCGCCACATCGACCTGGGCCAGTTGGGCAAGTGCCTCAACCGAAAAATTAAATGACTTTTTCATAAGCAATCTGAATAAAGAAACTCGCTGGAGAAGCGCACTGTAGATTAGCCTAAACTACCGGCAAATCCTCTGGGCCGGTCGCAAATATTCCAGCCCGATGGCCGTCTCCCCTCTTTCGTGGCCTGCCAGCAATTGTTGGACAGTGCTTTTAATCCTTCATTTCGTTGATTTCAGCGCGTTTTTACCATGTTCAGAACCCTGCTCAAATCTAAAATCCACCGCGCCGCCGTGACCCACTGCGAACTCAAGTACGAAGGCTCCTGCGCCATCGACGAAGACCTACT
This sequence comes from Polaromonas sp., assembly GCA_046593295.1. Classification (GTDB taxonomy): domain Bacteria; phylum Pseudomonadota; class Gammaproteobacteria; order Burkholderiales; family Burkholderiaceae_C; genus Polaromonas. Next base: position 10,207 of record JBKJOH010000355.1, read on the forward strand.
GGACGCTGCCAACCTTGGCGAAAACGAGCAAATCCACATCTGGAACATCAACAACGGCGAGCGTTTCATCACCTATGCGATTCGTGCCGAACGCGGCAGCCGCATCATCTCGGTGAATGGTTCAGCGGCTCGGCGCGCGGCGGTCGGTGACTTGGTCATCATTGCCGCCTTTGCCCAGGTACATGAGGATCAGGTAGCCGGTTTCAAACCCAAGCTGGTGTTTGTCAACCCGGATAATCGCATCCAGGAAGAGCGCTCGACCATTGCGGTCCAGATGGCTTGATCCAGCCACTCACTTTGGAGCCCGCCATGGACAACGCCTCGATGATCCAGCGCAGCCTGCGCCATGTGTGGCACCCCTGCACGCAGATGAAACTGCACCAGTCCCAACCAGGGCAGCCCCCGGTGCCACTCGTTCCGATTGCCCGGGCCGACGGCGTCTGGCTGCATGACTTTGAAGGCCGGCGCTACCTGGACGGCATCAGCTCCTGGTGGGTCAACCTGTTTGGCCACAACCATCCGCACATCAAGGCGGCGCTGGTGGACCAGCTGGACCGGCTCGACCATGTCATGCTGGCCGGTTTCACGCACCAGCCGGTGGTCGAGTTGTCGGAGCGGCTGGGCGCGCTGACCGGCCTGGGCCATGCCTTTTACGGCAGCGACGGCGCCAGCGCCACCGAAATCGCCCTGAAGATGAGTGCGCATTACTGGCGCAACACCGGCCGGCCAGAAAAGTGCCGCTTCATCGGCCTGGCCGGCGGCTACCACGGCGAAACAGTGGGCGCGCTGGCCGTCACCGACATCGCCATTTTTCGGGAAGCTTATGCGCCTTTGGTGCGGCTGGCCGCCACCGTGCCTAGCCCCGATGCGCGCGCTGCCCTACCGGGCGAAAGCGCTGCCGATGCAGCCCGGCGCGCGGCGGCAAGTCTGGAGGACTGGCTGGCGCAGCACCATGCAGAGACTGCCGCCCTCATCCTGGAGCCGATGGTGCAATGTGCCGCCGGCATGGCGATGTACGACGCCAGCTACCTGCGCGAAGCCCGTGCGCTGTGCGAGCGCTACGAGGTGCATCTGATTGCCGATGAAATTGCCACCGGTTTTGGCCGCACCGGCACGATGTTTGCGCACCAGCAGGCCGGTATCCGGCCCGACTTCATCTCCCTGTCCAAGGGGCTGACCGGCGGCACGCTGCCGCTGTCGGCCGTGCTGACCACCGACACGGTCTATGACGCTTTTTACGACGACGACGTGGCCCGTGGCTTCCTGCACTCGCACTCCTACACCGGCAACCCGCTGGCCTGCCGCGCCGCACTGGCGACGCTCGAATTGTTTGACCAGACCGACGTGCTGGCCCAAAACGCCAAGCTGGCATTGCAGTTGGACCAAGCCTTTGCACCGCTGACGCAACACCCCTCGGTCCGCAATGCACGCCGGCTGGGCATGATCTGGGCCTGGGATATTGACGAAGGTGACCAAGGCTTTGATGGCTCGCGCCCGCAGCCCAAGTTTGCCAGCCCCTTTTCCAACCGTTACGCGCAGCACGCCATGGCGCAAGGCGTGCTGCTGCGCCCCATCGGCAACACGATTTACGCCATGCCGCCTTATGTCCTTGATGCGCAAACGATGGCGCATCTGGCGAACGGCGCGCTGGCCGCCCTGCAAACCACTCTGGCCGATAAAGGCCCTATCTCTTGAAACCCTTGAAACCCTTGAAAACACTCTCCCTGTTTGTCACCGGCACCGACACCGGCGTCGGCAAAACGCTGGTCACCGTAGCGCTGCTACATGCCTTGTCAGCCCACCATGCCCGCGTGGTGGGCATGAAGCCCGTGGCGGCGGGCACCGAGCTTATCAACGGCGTACTCACCAATGAGGACGTGATCGCGCTGCGCGCCGCATCCACCTGCGCCGTGCCACCCGAACTCGACAACCCGGTGCTGCTGCCCGACCCGGTGTCGCCGCACATCGCCGCCGCCCGCGCAGGCGCGACCATCGACATACCGCATATCGTCGCCTGCCACCGTCAATTGCTGCTGCTGGCCGACGCCGTGGTGGTCGAAGGCGCTGGCGGCTTTCATGTGCCGCTGTCAGACCTTGAGACTGGCGCCGACCTGGCGCAGGCACTTGGCCTGCCGGTGGTGCTGGTGGTGGGCCTTCGGCTCGGCTGCCTGAACCACGCGCTCCTGACTCTTGAGGCCATCCGCGCGCGTGGACTCACGCTGGCAGGCTGGGTCGCCAATCACATCGATCCCGCCATGCTGGCGCAGGACGACAACATCGCTTTCCTGCAGCAAAAGCTCCGGGTGCCGCTGCTGGCCAGCATTGCGTACCAGCCCCAGCCAGACGCACGGGCTGTCACTTTTCACCTTCCAGCAGCATGGCAATGACCCTATGACGACTTCCTGGCTTGACGAATTTCCGGCACGCATCAAAGAACTGGACCATGCCCACCTGCGCCGCCAGCGCCGCGTGGTGATGCCCGAAAGCGGCGCGCGCATGAGCGTAAACGGGCAAAGCATACTGGCTTTTTGCAGCAATGACTACCTGGGCCTGGCCCAGCACCCGCGCCTGGTGCAGGCCGCCTGCGATGCCGCGCAGGTTTATGGCGTGGGATCGGGCGCCTCTCCGATGGTCAGCGGCCACAGTGCCGCCAACGCGGCGCTGGAGCACGAGCTGGCGGCCTTTGTCGGGCTGCCGCGCGCGCTCTACTTTTACGCGGGTTTTGCCACCAACAGCAGCATCGTGCCGGCGCTGGTGGGGGCCGGGGACGCGATCTTCTCGGACGCACTCAACCACGCCTGCCTGATTGACGGGGCCCGGCTGTCGCGTGCGCAGATTCACCGCTATGCACACGCCGACCTGGCCGCACTGGAGCGCGAACTGGCGCAAAGCAGTGCTGCACGCAAGCTGGTCATGAGCGATGCCGTGTTCAGCATGGACGGCGACAGCGCCGACATTGCCGGCCTGCTGGCCCTGTGCGAACGCCACGACGCCTTGCTGCTGCTGGACGATGCCCACGGCTTTGGCGTGCTCGGCCCGCAAGGCCGCGGCACTCTAGCGCAGGCGGGGCTGTACGGCCCCAAGGCCTCGCGCCGGGTGCTCTACATGGCCACGCTGGGCAAGGCCGCTGGCGTGGCGGGCGCTTTTGTGGCGGGCGACGACGCGCTGGTGGAATGGCTGCTGCAAAAAACCCGCAGCTACACCTTTGCCACTGCCGCCCCGGCGCTGCTGGCCAGCGCCTTGCGCGTCAGCCTGCAAGTTATCGAGCAGGACGACTGGCGACGCACGCATTTGCAGCGCCTGGTTGCCCGTCTGCGCAGCAGCTTGACGGCGGGCCTGCAGGGCAGCCGCTGGCAGCTGTCCGACTCGCAAACCGCCATCCAGCCGCTGCTGATTGGCCGCAATGACGAGGCCCTGACCGTGATGGAAGGCCTGCGCCTGCGCGGCATCTGGGTGCCCGCGATTCGCCCACCCACCGTCCCCGAAGGCACGGCCCGCCTGCGCATTGCCCTGTCAGCCGCCCACACCGAAGCCGATGTTGACCAGCTGATTGAAGCCTTGGCCACATTGGCCAGAGCCTCCTGCTGATTCCATTTCTAAATCATTTCTAGATTAGGCGCGAAGCCGCAGGCAGTGCTGTAGCACGGCAAGGCGAAGCAACAACATATAGGAATGATTTAGAAATGAAATGACACCGCGCTGACGGCCTCTTCAGCTAGACTCCAAACCTATTTGTGCAAAGGAAAAACAGACCATGTCCAACGTTGTAGAACAAACCATCACCTTGCACCGCCCCCGTACACCAGCCCCGCAGACACCAAAAACTGGCGCTGAACGCTGGAGCATTGATGCCATTGAAGCGCTTTTCATCCTGCCTTTCCCCGAACTGATGTACCAAGCGCAAACCGTGCATCGTGAGAATTTCGACCCCACCCGGGTTGAATTTGCCACCCTGCTATCGGTCAAAACCGGCGGCTGCCCCGAAGACTGCGGCTATTGCCCGCAGGCCGCACGCTATCACACCGGCGTTGAGGCCAGCAAGCTGATGGAACCGTCCGAAGTGCTGGCTGCCGCTAAGCTTGCGCAGGCCGCTGGTGCCACGCGCTTTTGCATGGGCGCGGCTTGGCGCTCGCCCAAAGACCGCGACATTGAAAAAGTTGCCGAGCTGGTGCGTACCGTCAAGGCGCTGGGACTGGAAACCTGTGCCACGCTGGGTATGCTGGAAGATGGCCACGCGCAAACACTGCAAAGCGCCGGCCTAGATTACTACAACCACAACCTCGACAGCGCGCCTGATTTTTACGGCGACATCATCAGCACGCGCGACTACCAGGATCGGCTCGATACGCTGGCGCGCGTACGCAGCGCGGGTGTCAAAGTCTGCTGCGGCGGTATTGTCGGCATGGGCGAAACCCGCCGCCAGCGCGCCGGCCTGGTGGCCGAGCTGGCCAACCTCACGCCCCACCCCGAGTCGGTGCCCATCAACAACCTGGTCAAGGTTGAAGGCACGCCGCTGGCAAACCAGGCTGACCTCGACCCGTTTGAATTTGTACGCACCATTGCCGTGGCGCGCATCACCATGCCAACGGCGCGCGTGCGCCTGTCGGCCGGCCGCCAGCAAATGGGCGACGGCGTGCAAGCCCTGTGTTTTCTGGCCGGTGCCAACTCGATCTTTTATGGCGACAAGCTGCTGACCACCGGCAACCCCGACACCGCTGCCGATGTGGCCCTGCTGGAGCGACTGGGCATGACACGTTCGGCCCCCGATGCCAGGTAAACACTCAAATTCTGGAATACCCATGAGCCAACCATGAGCCAAACTTCTGACAATGCCGCCACGGCCTCTAGCGCCACCCCTCACGGCACCTTGCCCCCTTTATCGGCAACCTCAGCGCATAAACCCCGCAAACCCATCAGCCTGCCGCGCCTGCGCGAAATGCACACCCAGGGTGAAAAAATCGTCATGCTCACGGCCTACGACGCAACCTTTGCGGCTGTAGCAGATAGCGCAGGCGTTGAATGCATTCTGGTCGGTGATTCACTCGGCATGGTTTGCCAGGGCTTGAGCAGCACCGTCGGCGTGACGCTGGAGACCATGCGGCATCACACCGAATGCGTGGCCAACGGCCTGCGCCGCGCACAAGGCACGGCCTGGCTGATTGGCGATTTGCCCTTCGGCACTTACCATGAATCAAAAGAGCAGGCGCTGCGCAGCGCCATCGTGCTGATGCAGGCCGGTGCCCAGATGGTCAAGTTAGAGGGCGGCGGCTGGACAGCTGAGGTTGTGCGCTTTCTGGTCGAGCGCGGCATTCCGGTCTGCGCGCATCTGGGCCTGACACCGCAAACTGTGTACGCTCTGGGCGGTTACCGCGTGCAGGGAAAAACCGATGAATCAGCTAGCCTGCTGCGGCGTGAAGCCAGCGCGCTGCAAGACTCAGGTGCCACCATGCTGGTGCTGGAGATGGTGCCCGCCGCACTGTCGCTTGAAGTCACGCAACTGCTGACGCACTGCCCGACGATAGGCATAGGCGCTGGCAATGGCACGTCTGGCCAGGTGCTGGTGCTACACGACATGCTGGGCATGAACCTGAGCAAGATGCCAAAGTTTGTACGCAACTTTATGCAGGGCCAAGACAACCCAACCGCCAGCATCAAAGGTGCCATGCAGGCCTATGTGCAAGCCGTTAAAACGGGCAGCTTTCCGGTCAATGCCGAGCATGCTTGGTGACTAAAATTCAAGGTTCATTGCACCTTCAGGGAGCCACATGCACATCGTTCACACCATCGCCGAGCTACGGGGCACGTTAAGCGTAGGCGGCTTCAAACGCCCATCGTTCGTACCCACCATGGGCAACCTGCACGACGGCCACATCGCCCTCGTCAAACAGGCCAAGCCGCTGGGCGACGTGACGGTATCGAGCATTTTCGTCAACCGCCTGCAGTTTGCGCCGCACGAAGACTTTGACAGCTACCCGCGCACGCTCGACACCGATGCGCAGCGCTTGGAGGCCGCAGGCTGCAACGTGCTGTTTGCCCCGCGTGAAAAAGAGCTCTACCCCGAGCCGCAAACCTACAAAATGCACCCCGCAACCGACCTCGGCGACATTCTTGAAGGCCACTTCAGGCCGGGGTTTTTTATCGGTGTCAGCACCGTCGTACTCAAGCTTTTCTCATGCGTTTTTGCCGGTATGCCGAGCGGCGTAGCGGCCTTTGGCAAGAAGGACTACCAGCAGGTCATGGTGGTGCGCCGCATGGTGCAGCAGTTTGCGCTGCCGATTGAAATTCTGGCCGGTGAAACCCAGCGCGCCGACGACGGCCTGGCGCTGTCGTCACGCAACGGCTACCTCAATGCAGAGCAGCGGCTAGAAGCGGCTGAATTGGTGAAGGCGCTGCGTGCTTTGGGCGATGCCGTTAAAGCAGCACCGGTCTCCAGCATCCCCGCCCTGGAAGCCCAAGCCATGCAGGCACTGGCTAGGCGCGGCTGGAAGCCCGACTATCTCACCGTACGCCGCCGCGCCGACCTGATGCCACCGCACGGCGTTGCTGACGAGCCGCTGGTGGGTTCATTGGTTGTATTGGGCGCAGCCAAGCTGGGCAGTACGCGGCTGATTGATAACCTGGAAATCTAATTTTTAGAGCTAAAAATGGCTGTACCCCAATGAATACGGGCGTAACAAGCTATTTATTTAATAGCACTTTTCGCTTCACCATAGGCGAGCAGTAAAAATTTATCACAGACGACTTTGCTTTGACGATGGATGAATTTGGTGCTAAATTCATACCCAATTGAAATACAACCGTCCCAAGGAGTCGATATGAAGTACGCGAACAACATCAGGTCTATTTCCTACTTGAAAAATAATGCCGCCAAAATTTCTGAGGAACTGGAAGGCAATAGCAGCCCGTTTTTCATTACCCAAAATGGATCGGCCACCATGGTGATTGAAAGCGTTCAGGACTATGAAGACAAGGAAGAACTGCTGGCGCTGTTGAAGATTCTGGCGCTGGGAAAAAAGGATGTCCTTGCGGGTAAAGGGCTTAGCGCAGATGATTTCCTGAAAGAACTTGATGCCATGGATGAACCTCATAGCCGGGCAGCGGCGTAAATGGCGATCATCATTCTTCCAGACGCGCAGGAAGATATAAAAGCCCTCCGGCGGTACATGGTCAAGAAGTGGAATCTCCCCATGTGGGTGGATGCCAAACGCGAGATTTTTGCCCGGTTTGAAGCTCTTCAATCTGGAAAACTGAATGGTTTTCAAATACCCGAACTAGCGAGCCTTGGCATCGACACCTACCAGCAAACGTTAACCTCCCACCACAGAATCGTCTATGAAAAAGAACACCATAAGCTAGTTGTTTACATGGTGGCGGGGCAGCAGCAGGATTTCAAATCCCTCCTGCACAGGCGAATATTAAATAGATCGGTTTGAAGAGTTCTCACCGCAAACCAAGCCGACCTATGACCGCCACCAGCAAAACTACCCAGCCCGCCAAAAAACCCACCGAGATCACCATCACCCGCGCCAAGGGCCGCCCGATGCTGAACTGGGTCGGCAAAAAACCCCCTGGGAAATGATGTGCAGGCTGTGCCGCTGGAAAAACTATGCGCAGAATTGAAAATTGACTTTAAAAAACCAAAATCTGAATCTTTAAAAATAAAAACGAAAGTCTGACCAGATGGCAAAAGCTCTTTTACTTGACGCATTTTTAAATGCCGTGCGCAGTGTTCATGGCACCAGCGGTGGTACGAAAGAAACCTCTTACTATCCGGCCCTAAATAATCTGCTTGACGGTGCGGGAGACCGCCTAAAGCCGAAAGTGCACTGCATCAACCAGCTTAAAAACATGGGTGCAGGTAGCCCCGATGTGGGATTGTTTACAGCTGACCAGATTGACCGCCACTCGCACAAAGAAAAAACTGAAGGCACCATACCTGCGCGTGGTGTGATTGAAGTCAAAAGCCCGTCCGAGCCAGTGAGTGAAACAGCCCTGTCGGAACAGGTCACTAAATACCTGGATCGTTATCAGCTGGTGCCCGTCACTAATTTATATGACTGGTTACTGATTGGCACGCGAAATGGCCAGCGCGTAGCACTTGAACGCTTTAGCCTGGCACCGGACGAAGCCAGCTTTTGGGCACTGGCAGCCCACCCCACCAAAGCGCAAACCGCGCAAGGTAGTGCCTTTGAAGATTTCCTCGCCCGCGTGCTGCTGCACAACGCACCGTTGGCTGACCCCAAAGACCTGGCCGCCTTGCTGGCCAGCTACGCGCGTGAGGCTACCGCGAGCAGCGCGTGTTGGGCCGCGCGCTCAGCATGGACGAGATCATGGAAGTCACCGCCATGGCGCGGCGGCTGGCCGCGCTGGTATTGCTGCAAAACAAGCTGGACGAGAACTACAAAACGGTAGCTGCATCGACCTGGAAGCCGCCGACCAACTGAGTGCGGCAACCAAACTGGGCACCACGCGGTTGATTGATAACCTAGAAATCTGAGTCGGCGAACTGCAAACCGCTATATTTTTAGTAGCTTGTAACGCCCGTATTTATTGGGCTATAGCCTGATTTGATGCCTGATAATCGCCAAGATTGGCTTCTGAATCCGCATTTTTGGCAAATTAGCTAGTTTTCAGGCTTCCGCAGTCCTCACGGGCTATTTTTGAACACCTGAAATAGCCAGAACCCAATCAATACGGGCGTGAGCAGCTATTTTTTTTGTAGCAAATTTGAACTGCTTGCGGCCAAAAAGACGAAAGCCCCGATGTACGGGGCTTTCCATTTGGTGCATCTTTCAGCTTGTTAGCGTCCAGAGCGCATATCCCAATCGATAAGTGCTTGAACTTTAGCACACAAGCGGTTACAAACAAGCCTGACAAAAAAGGGAGGCAAAAATGCCATCAATGCGCTATCGGCTCGCGCTCGACTTGGGCTCTACTTCACTCGGCTGGGCCATGATTAGGCTCAGTGCCGACAACCTCCCTTGCGCTATCATCAAGGCGGGCGTTCGAATTTTTTCAGATGGACGCAACCCAAAAGACGGCTCATCCCTGGCCGTGACCCGCCGCGATGCGCGTTCCATGCGTCGGCGCCGTGACCGTTTGCTCAAACGCAAAGCGCGCATGATGCGCTCGCTCATTGAACACGGTTTCTTTTCAAATGACGACGCCGAACGTAAAGCACTTGTCACCCTGAATCCTTACACCTTACGCGCGAAAGGGTTGGATACAGCCCTCACCCCCGCAGAGTTTGGTCGGGCGCTGTTTCACATCAATCAGCGACGTGGCTTCAAAAGCAATCGCAAGA
>JBKJOH010000367.1:0-8104 GCA_046593295.1 Polaromonas sp.
CAGACCATCTGGGGCGGCCTGGGCAAACCACCCAGCCGCGACGTGATGCAGGCCGCAGCCAAGGCCGCGCGCAGCGAAATGATGACCCGTATGCGCGACAGCAAGGCCGCGCAGCCTAGCCGTGGTGGCGGTGGCGGTGGAAGAGGCCGTGGCCCAGCCGGCGGTGGTCGCAATGAAGGCAGCCGCAGTGAAGGCGGCGGCAACTTTGGCCGTGGCCCACGCACCCCTAACCCTGGTCAGCCGAGACAAAACACAGGCGGCCAACCAAGGCAGCCCCAGCAGCAGCGTTTTCGTGACGACTCACAGCCGCCCATGCAGCACGCACCTGGCGCGCCTAGCCCGGACGGCTTCCATGGTTTCAGTGAGCGCAGCGACTTCGACGAGCGGCAACCCGCCAGTCACGCATCATCAGGCTTCCCATCGTCGGGTCAACCGTCTGGCGGCAATCGCGGCCGGGGCAACTTTAGCGGGCCGCGCTCTGGTGGTGGTGGCGGCGGCGGCCAACGCCGCTCCGGTGGCGGCGGTGGCGGAGGTGGCCCACGTCGCTCCGGCGGTGGTGGTGGCGGTGGCGGTTCATACGGCGGACGATAAACAGCTCACGGCTGTTTTCACTTTTCAAGGCTTAAAAACGGTTTTTTGAGCCGTTTTCAGTAACTACTCAGGTTCCTGTAGGGTGGGCACCGCCCACGCAATCCCCGACTTGGCCCCATTCATGAAGCCAGCGTGGGCAGTGCCCACCCTACAAATCAGCAAGACCTGAGTAATTACATTCCAGGCCTGTTTTAAGCCTACAGCCCAATAAATACGGGCGTGACCAGCTACTATTTTTATAGCAATGACTGCGTCATTCAGCCGCGCAATTCAAGCGCTTAATTCAACCGCGCACAAACAGCGTCACCAGCGGGTCAGGCCCTGCCTGCCTGCTCCAGTGACCATGCACGCTTGCATCAAAGGTGGCCCCCTCCGGAAGCAGGTCGGCTGAATAAAAATGCTCGCCGGGTTTGAAGACGCGCGAGATGCCGCCTTGCAGGCCGATCTCCATTTCACCTTGCAGAATAAACACCCACTGCGGCGCGCTAGTGCAATGAAAGGTACTGCGAAAACCGACAGGACTTTGACGCAGTTGAAACCCGCTAGAGGGCATCAGCCTTGAGAGCATAGCCTGCGGCGTGCCTTCGCTAAGGGCCAGCGCCTCTTCACGAAAACGGGCGCGGCCATCTGTGTCTGTAAAAAGAATGATTTTGGTAAATGCGGTCACTGGCAACTCCGATGGATTAATTAGCAGTCATTCCATTTTCAGATTCGAATTCTACGGAGGATAAAAGCTCAAGGGATTCGTCAATCAAGCCATGCAGTGCCAGTAGCTTTAGACAAAAGTATCAGGGTACGATACAACAGGCAATACAGCTAAGCAGGCGGCTCAACCCATCGCCTGTAGCCATCTACCCTCTTCACATGCAGGTCATGACACAAGAATCGCTATTTCACCGCCCGTGGCTTGACAACACCCTGCTGGACGACGGGTTTGTTACCCAACAAATCAAGAGCCTAGCCGACAAGCCTATTGCATACGATTTAGCAAGTTGGCTGGGGCAGCACTTCAATGCGGCCAAGCTCGCCATCACCAGTGAAAAGCAGCTCGAAGACCAATTCATAGCCCCACTGCTCAGGCAGCTCGGCTGGACTGCCGCCACAGAGCAGGTCTTTAATGTGCAAGGCAAACTCGCCAGGCCTGACTGGTGCCTGCTTTTAGAGCCTGGCCAAGACACCGAGCTGATGGGCACACAAAACCACGCACTCATCACCGCCATATGCGAGTCCAAAACCTGGGGCCAGGCACTCGATACCGGCAAAGCCGACCGCGAGAAAAATCCGCACCACCAGTTGCAAGACTACTTAAGCACGCTACGGGTGCGCTTTGGTTTTTTGACCAATGGCCATATCTGGCGGGTTTACGACACCGACAAAATCACTGCGAAAAAGACCTACGTACAGTTTGACTTAGCTGCCATTCTTGCGCTGGGTGCGGGCCAAGAGCAAACCAAAGCGCTGGCACTGTTTGCCTTCTTTTTTGGCCGCAACACGTATGTCTCGCCTGCCCGTCACGGGCAAGCCAGCCCGATTGAGCAAGCGATTGCGCAGTCAGCAGACTTCACACTGGCGGTAGAAGAAAACCTAAAGGCCGTTATCTACGGCTACGCAGGTGAAAACTCGTTGTTTGAAATCATGGGTAAGGCCATTCAAAAAGCCAACCCAAAAGCCAGTTTGCCACTGGTTTATGAAAATAGCGTGGTGCTGCTGTTCAGGCTGCTGTTTGTTGTTTACTTTGAAGACAAAAACCACGCGCTGCTTGAGCGTCACCCGTTTTACAAGCTCTACAGCCTATCAAGCCTGTACGACAAACTTAACCATCTAACGCCTTCACGTGGCAAGTTACACGACGGCGTGTATGCCCTGAAGCAACTGTTTGAAATGCTCGACGAGGGCGCAGAAGACATTGACATTCCGCTTTTTAACGGCGGGCTGTTTGATCCAGCACGCGCACTGCTACTGCTAACACCCAAGATTTTTGACAACGCCACACTGCGCGACATTTTAGAAAAGTTGCTCTTCAAAACAGATCGTGGCACCACGCTGTTTGAAACGCGGCGCGACTTTAAAAACATGAGCGTCACCCACCTGGGCCGCATTTACGAAGGCCTGCTGGAGTTTCGATTCGAGCGTGCGTCCGAGACCGTCGTGTACCTGGAGTACGAAAGCAGCGCCACCAAAGGTAAAGCCGTCGAGGCTTATTTTGATGCTTACGACCAAGCGCAAATTCGCAAAGAAAAAGGCTTCAAGTCACTGCGCGAAATCAGCGTTAAAAAAGGTGAGGTGTACTTAAAAAGTGCCAGCAACTCACGCAAAACCACCGCCAGCTACTACACCCCGGCATCGCTATCGCAGCCGCTGGTTAAGGCCAGCATTGATAAAGCCATAGCCTCTGGCGGCGCACAGGGCCAAACCTTTATGGACCTGAAGATTTTGGACAACGCCTGCGGCAGCGGCCACTTTCTGGTCGAGGCTTTGGGCTATTTGACAGACCTGGCGCTTGAACGGTTAGACACTGATGCCGACCTGCAGCAACTGGTAGCGCAAGAAAGCGCCAAGATCAACGAGCAACTGAATTTTTTAAACCTCGACTACGTGCCCGAAGATGCGCAAATTCTCAAACGCGCCCTGCTCAAGCGCTGCATTTACGGCGTAGACCTCAATCCCTTTGCGGTTGAACTGGCTCGCCTGAGCCTGTGGATGGACAGCTTTATTTTTGGTACCCCGCTGTCGTTTATTGAGCACCATGTACAGCACGGCAACGCGCTGATGGGCGCCAGCGTGCAGCAGTTTATTGACTACAACGCGGTTGAGGCGCAACAAAACGATTTGTTTGTAGACAACCTGAGCGCCCGTTTCGATGAGCTGCGCAGCGTGATGCAAGAGCTAGACGCCATGCGCGACACCACCGCTGCTGAGGTAGAACAGTCCAAACTACTGTGGAAGAACTCTATCGAACCCAAGCTGCACCTGCTGTCTCGGGCACTGAGTTTTATTTGTACCCGCCGCGCCCTGCTGGCCGAGGGCGACCGTGCAGGTTGTGAGGCACTGGACAAAACTGTTGACCTCATTAGCCAATTGTTTGACGAGTCAAAATCCAAAACAACAGCGCTTAAGCAAATCGAAGCCTATGCACAGCGGTTTCATTTTTTCCATTACGAGGTAGCTTTTCCCGAAGCTTTTGCGGGTAGCAAAAAGGGCTTTGACATCATTGTGGGCAACCCGCCGTGGGACAAAACCAAGTTTGCCGACACCGACTTCTTCCCCCAGTACCACAGCAACTACCGCAGCCTGAAAAACAACGACAAGGCGGCGGTACAAAAGCGCCTGCTGGACAGCCCGCACATCGCCGCCGCCTACCAAAGCACGCTGCAAGCCACCGAAGTGGCGCATGAATACTACAAAGACAAAACCGTGTTTCCGCTGAACAAAGGCGCGGGCGATGGCAACTTGTTTCGCCTGTTTGTCGAACGCAACCTGGGGCTGCTTAACCCCGGTGGCAGCCTGAACTACGTGCTGCCCAGTGCGCTGATGTTTGAAGAAGGCTCCATGGGCTTGCGCAAACACATCTTCACGCATTGCCAGATGGCATTTTTCTACAGCTTTGAAAACAACCAAGGCATCTTTCCAGATGTGCATCGCAGCTACAAGTTCGCCATGATGCAAGTCGTCAATTGCCCGCCCCAAGCGGATGCAAAACCCATCGACACCGCGTTTTACGTGCTGGACGCTGGCGATTTGCAGCGGCCCGAGGTACACGTGCCCTACCCGCTAACAACCGTTAAGGCGCTGTCGCCCGAGCACTGGGCACTGATGGAGCTACGCAACGCCGCCGACCTGCCGATTTTGCAGAAGTGCTACGCTGCCTACCCCCCGCTGTCGCCCGAGTGGTTGGACTTCAGGCGCGAGCTGCACATGACCGACGACAAGGATTTGTTCATCGAGAAAGATGCGCCCGGTCTGCTGCCGCTTTATGAAGGCAAGATGATTTGGCAGTACAGCCATGTGTTTGAGAAGCCGCAATACTGGCTCGACCAGGCCGCGTTCGACGAGCGCCTGCACAGCAAGGAGCTGCACCGCATGGCGCAAGACCTCGGCGTACCCAAAGCCGCAGTGATCCGACATGCCGAGTCCATCCGCTACGACCGCGAATTTGTACGCCTAGGATTCCGTGATATTGCCAGTGACACCAATGAACGAACACTCATCTTTGCGCTGCTGCCGCAACAATGCGGCGTGGGCAACACCATCAACATTAGTATTCCAAAATACTACGAACGCGACGCCAACGGCAGAGTGACCACGGCCACAATTTCAATGCTGCGTTTGCTCTTTGCAATGGCTTGGTTCAACAGCCTGTCGGTGGACTGGATAGCGCGTTTCATGATTCAAATTCACGCCAATAAAACCTACCTCTATCGGCTTCCCATGCCTCAACCGAGCGACGAGCTCATTCGCAGCAACCCCAACTACGCCTTGCTTGCCAAAAACGCCCTGCTGCTGACCCTGGCCGCCAGCTGGGACGACTTCTGTGAACTGGCCCCGCTGTTTGATGTGCAACCCAAAGACGTGCCGCAAACCGCCAAAGCCAAAGATGCCCTGCGCGCCGAGAACGACAAAATTGTGGCCCACCTGTACGGCATCACCGACGATGAGTTCGCGCACTTGCTGGGCAGCTTCAAGGGCATGGCGAACAAGCGGCCTGAATACATGACCTTGCTACAGTAAATACAGTAAACATCATCGACTTTTTTCAACCTACGTTCCCCTCACAAACCACTATGCGACTCTTACACACCATGCTCCGCGTTGGCGATCTCCAGCGCTCGATTGATTTTTACACCAAGGTACTCGGCATGACGCTGCTGCGTACATCTGAAAACGCTGAATACAAATACACCCTGGCGTTCGTCGGCTACGGCAAAAATCCAGACCATGCAGAACTGGAACTGACCTACAACCACGGCACCAGCAGCTATGACATGGGCACCGCTTACGGCCACATCGCGCTGGGCGTACCCGATGCCTATGCAGCGTGCGAGAAAATCAAGGCATCGGGTGGCAACGTGACGCGTGAAGCCGGGCCTGTCAAAGGCGGCTCGACGGTGATTGCGTTTGTGACCGACCCGGATGGCTACAAGATTGAACTGATCCAGCGCGACTAAGGTGCTGCGGGTGCTGGTCTGCGCTAGTTTTATGCAGGTTGCGTTTTGAGACTGCTATTTTTTTAGTAGCTGGTAACGCCCGTTTTTATTGGGCTACAGGCATTTTTTATGCCTAAAATTGGCCAAAAACAGCTCAAACGGCGCGCTGCACCAACTGGCAAGCCTGAAACGCCAGCGCCGTTACATGCGACCAGTTGCCGCGTGCAATCGTCTCAGGCGGGGTCAGCCAGGAGCCGCCCACACACACCACATTGGGTAGCGCCAGAAACTCTGGCGCGTTGGCAACCGTCACGCCGCCCGTGGGGCAAAACCTCACATCACCAAACGGGCCGCCCCATGCCTTGAGCATGGCTGGCCCGCCCGCTTGCATGGCGGAGAAAAACTTTAGCTCGCTCAAGCCGTCTTCACACGCGGCCATAATTTCGCTGCCGGTAGCCACCCCTGGCAGCAGTGGCAAACCGACATCACGGCAGGCCTGGCCTACAGCATGGGTGTAGCCAGGGCTGACCACAAAGCGCGCACCAGCCATGGCGCAGGCCTGCGCATCAGCGGCACTGCGCACCGTGCCTGCGCCCACTACCGCCTCGGGCACGTTGCGCGCAATCGCTTCAATGCAGGCTAGCGCTTCGGGCGTGCGCAGCGTGACCTCCAACATGCGGATGCCGCCGGCTATCAATGCTCTGGCGAGCGGCACGGCGTGGCTCACGTCGTTCAGCACAATCACCGGGATAACAGGTGAGTCCTGCATGACCTGTAGGGCTGTGAGCTTGCCTCCCAAAGCGATATTTACATCGAGCGTTACATCCACGTCAAAGCTCCTTCTTCAGGCACCAAGGTGTTGCGACGCATAGCGCTGAACAATTCACGCCCCATGCCCCGGCTGTTGGCATCGCGCAGGGCTGGCGGCAGCGTATTCACCGGGCGTGCATCCCATTCGGCTTGCGCGACCAGCACCTGTAGCTCGCCCTTGATGGCATCCAGACGGATCACGTCGCCATCACGCACCTTTGCAAGCGGCCCGCCTGTAGCCGCTTCAGGCGAGACATGGATGGCGGCGGGCACCTTGCCCGACGCACCGCTCATGCGGCCATCCGTCACCAGCGCAACCTTGAAGCCTTTGCCCTGCAGCACGGCCAGTGGCGGCGTGAGCTTGTGCAGCTCGGGCATGCCGTTGGCTTGCGGGCCTTGCCAGCGCACAACGCACACCACATCGCGGTTCAGCTCGTCGGCATCAAAGGCATCTATCAAAGCCGCCTGTGAGTCAAACACTCTGGCTGGTGCTTCAACCACATGGCAGTCGTTCGGCACGGCAGACACTTTTATAACGCTCCGGCCCAAGTTACCCACCAACAGTTTGATGCCACCCGTGGAACTGAACGGTGCGCTGGCGGGGCGAACGATGCTGGTGTCTTTTGATTCGCCCGCTTCAAGCCACGTTAATGCAGGTTCAATGGATGCGGGTTCGCCCTCACCCCTGCCCTCTCCCAGGGGGAGAGGGAGCGAAAGGGAAGGCTCGCATGTGTACTCACGAATACCGCCAGCACGTACCGTCAACACATCGGCGTGCATAAAACCGGCATCGAGCAACTCGCGAAGGATGTAGCCGGTGCCACCTGCTGCCTGAAACTGGTTCACGTCAGCGCTGCCGTTGGGGTAGACATGCGCCAGCGTTGGCACTACATCCGAGAGGTCTGAAAAATCATTCCAGTCAATCACAATGCCTGCCGAGTGCGCGACGGCGACCCAATGGATCAGGTGGTTGGTAGAGCCGCCCGTGGCGAGCAAGGCGACCATGGCGTTGACGATGGCTTTTTCGTCAACGACGAGGCCAATCGGTGCACATTTGGCCCCCACGCTTTTCACTGCGTGTAATGTGCTGCCCCCCGAGGGGGCGCTCGCGCCTAGGGGCGGCCCGTCGTCGCTCGGCATCGCCTTGGTGATGCCAAGTACTGTACGGGCAGCCTCACGCGTCAGCTCATCGCGCAGTGCGCCACCGGGTGCTACAAACGCGGTGCCGGGTACATGCAGACCCATGGCCTCTAACAGCATCTGGTTGCTGTTGGCGGTGCCATAAAAAGTGCAGGTGCCAGGGCTGTGATAGCTTTTCATTTCAGCATCAAGCAACTCTGCCCGCCCGACCAAGCCTTGCGCGGCCAGCTCGCGGACGCGGGCTTTTTCTTTGTTTGGCAAGCCTGAGGGCATAGGCCCTGCGGGTACAAACACCGTGGGCAAATGGACAAAATCGTGCCCGGCCTGTTGATAGGCGCGCTGCATTTTGGCCATTTGCCCACGGTGTTTGTACCCGCAGGGCCTATGCCCTCAGGCTTGCCAAACAAAGAAAAAGCCCG
>JBKJOH010000034.1:0-2788 GCA_046593295.1 Polaromonas sp.
AGCAACCCGGCGCTGGGCATGCCGCACCCGATGCACATCCACGGCTTTTCGTTCCAGGTGCTGGAGCGGCTGAACAGCCCGCCGCAACTCGCGGCTATGGCGCGTTTCGGCAAGGGCCGAACGGTGAGCGACCTGGGCTGGAAGGACACGGTGCTGGTCTGGCCCGGCGAAACGGTGCGGGTGGCGATAGACTTCGCCCACGACTTCCCCGGCGACCAGACCTATGTGTTTCATTGCCACAACCTCGAACACGAAGACGCCGGAATGATGATCAACTTTCGCGTGCAGGCGTGAAGGCGGGTCGATGAATGTGTGAGCTCCTCGCCATGTCGACGCGCCGCGCGGCACATTTAACCTTTTCGCTGGAGGCACTGGCAAGCCACAGCGGCCCGACAAGCGGCACACGCGATGGTTGGGGCGCCGCGTATTACCAGGGCAACGATGTGGCGCAGTTTCGGGAGCCCATCGCGGCCAGTAACAGCCCGCTGGTGCATTGAGCTTGAGCGATGCGTAGTAGCTCATCGAGCGGGCCAGTTCTAGCTGCATCTTCATATCGGCTACGCGATGCCGCAGTGCCTGAAAAGTGCTGATCGCGATGCCAAACTGTTTGCGGGTGTTCATGTATTCCACGGTGACGGCCATGGTTTTGTCCATCACGCCAACGCCTTCGGCGCAGGCGGCTGCAATGCCAATGTCTATGGCGTGCGCAAGAGCCGTCAACCCGTCTTTGGCAACCAAGGTCGCTGGCGCATCTTGGAGCATGACTTCAGCAGCCCGACCGCCATCCTGCGTGGCGTAGCCGCGCGTGGTCACGCCGCTTGCCGTGCGCTCAACCAGAAACAACGCCATGCTGCCATCCAGTATGGCTGGAACAATGAAGGCATCTGCTTCATCACCGCCAGCTACTATGCTTTTGATAGCGGTAAATGCCCATGAATCGGGCGTGGCAGCGGTTTTGTCTTTGGATATGGCAACGGCTTTTGCAGCGCATTTTTCGAACTTGTAGCGAGCCCCGTGCTCCTGGTATGCCAGCACGACAAGACTTTCACCCGCAGCAATTTTGGGCAGCCACGCCGCCTTCACCGCATCGGGCGCATAGCCCGCCAGCACGGCGCCAGCGATGAGCGTGTGGGCCATGGGTTCTAGCACCATGCCGCGCCCCAGCTCTTCCATCACCACCATGCCTTCGACCGGCCCCATGCCAAGACCGCCATCGGCCTCGGGAATGTACAACCCGGCCAGCCCCAGATCCGCCAGCTCGGCATAAGCCGCGCGCGAAAAGCCGCCTTCTTGGGTGATGGCCTTGCGGCGCTCAAAGGTGTAGCCTTTGTCAACCCATTTGCGAACTGCGTCGCGCAGTTGTTCCTGATCGTCGGTGAAATCAAAATCCATGATGCGAATTCTTTGTTGTTGTTTTTTTATCCAAGTACAAACTGCGAAACGATGTTGCGCTGCACTTCGTTCGAGCCGCCATAGATTGTGGTTTTGCGCATGTTGAAGTAGATA
The DNA here is from genome assembly GCA_046593295.1 of Polaromonas sp. Taxonomy (GTDB): domain Bacteria; phylum Pseudomonadota; class Gammaproteobacteria; order Burkholderiales; family Burkholderiaceae_C; genus Polaromonas. The sequence goes on from JBKJOH010000034.1 coordinate 1,507, forward strand.
TCCGCCAGCGGCGCATCACTCAGCTCCCCGCAGGGGAAGTTGCCTTGCCAGCCGGCCTCCATCGCCTCTTCAATCAAGGGCAGGCTGAAAGGCCCGGCGGCCAGCATCATCAGCTCGCTGTAGCGCTGCTGGATTTCGCTGCCGCGAATCTTCAAGAGCCCTGCAATGTCGAGAGAGTTTTTGCCCGACTTTTCATTTGATAACACGCGCAGCACCAGCATTTCAAGCGCCACCACATCCACCTCAAGCTTGGCGATCTCGTCCCTGAAACGTGCATTGTCATAAACGCCTTCGGTTTTGGCGATGCGCTTGAGCCGCTCCAGTTCGCGCTTGGCACGGTTCACGTCGGCGATGTTGGTGCGCTCGTGACTGAGCAGGTGCTTGGCATAAGTCCAGCCTTTGTTTTCTTCACCAATCAGGTTCTCAAGCGGCACTTCGACGTTGTCAAACCAGACTTCATTGACTTCGCTTTCGCCATTGAGCAGCTTGATAGGGCGTACGGTGACGCCGCGTGATTTCATGTCTATCAGCAAAAACGAAATACCGGTTCGCGGTTTGCCTTCATGGCTGGTACGCACCAGACAAAAAATCCATTCACCGTACTGGCCCAGCGTGGTCCAGGTCTTCTGGGCATTGACGATGTATTTGCCGTCCTGCTTTTCAGCTTTGCACTTGACCGATGCAAGATCAGACTCGGAGCCCGGTTCGCTGTAGCCTTGGCTTCACCACACTTCGCCGCTGGCAATACCGGGCAAAAAGCGCTGTTGCTGTGCGGCATTGCCAAACGCCATGATGACGGGCGCGACCATCACTGGGCCAAACGGAATGACGCGCGGCGCGCCGGCCAGCGCGCATTCTTCTTCAAACAGGTGTTTTTGCACGGCGTTCCAGCCCGGGCCGCCGAACTCTTTCGGCCAGCCATGGCCCAGCCAGCCCTTGGCGCCAAGGATTTTGGCCCAGCGCTGCAAATCGTCACGCGACAGGCGCAAGGCGCTGTGCACCTTGTGCGAAATGTCGGCCGGCAGGCTGGCCTTGACCCAGGCGCGAATGTCTTCGCGAAAGGCCTGCTCTTCAGGGGTGAACGCTAAATCCATGAGATGTCCTCCAGTTGGGCGTTTTTAGCACGATCGTTCGCTCCTTGCTGTCAGGCTTGAGACAAGCCCAGCTCTTGCTGCAGGTGGGCGAGCTGGCTTTGCAACTGGCCGACCTGGCTTTCGAGCGCTTCCAGGCGCAGCCGCAGCCGCTCGGCCTGGCCCAGGGAAATCGGTTCTGCTTCTGAATT
>JBKJOH010000244.1:0-10792 GCA_046593295.1 Polaromonas sp.
GAGCAGCATGAGGGCATACAGGTAACCGGCTGCTTGAAGGAGTGCATCGTCGGCTTGCGCAGTTTCCCGTGTATTGGCAAGCCACTGATCGTTGTGTTCCCGGACCAGCCGGTCGCAAGCCATTTGATAGGTTTGCGTTTTGCTTTGAGGCCAGCCGCTCTTTGTGGCCTCAACAAGCATTTTCAAGGTTTGCGGGTTGTCCAGCAAACCTTCGAGATCGTGTTTTCCAGCCTCCCTGACGAAGGCCGCAGCGGTCGCTGCATCGGAGCCTTGCCAATGCGCAACCAGCGCTTCTATTTGTTGTGAGTCCAGCGGCTCAAGGTGCAGTTCCAGAAAATTATTTTCCCCCACCAGATGTTGCAAGGCCTCACCATCGGTGGTGCCTCGCCAGTCGGCTTCGCGGCAGGAAATGCGGAACTTGGGCGTGCGGAGTTTTTGCAGCTTGGTGCGAATCTGACTGAGGGCAGTGAGGCCCATCGCATTGCCTGCCGTGATTTCATCGAGCCCGTCAATGAAAATCAAAGGGTGTGGGCCGGGGGGTAAATCCAGATCGACAAAATTGCGCGCCTTGATGTAATTGCCACCCTCTGCTTCGTTTCGCGACTCGAACGCGTCCGTTTTCCCCGCCCCTGGGTTGCCGATCAACACCCATGCATGCACCTCGCTGTACTGGCTGATCGGCTCCGGCATCGACAAGGAGCCGTCTTCGCGGCGCACGCGCACCTTGCGCTCGATGGACAAGCGCTCCTGTTCAGGTCGCGAAGTCCATGTCATGCTGGTTCCAGCCAATGGGCCAGCGGATAAGACAAAAACTCGGTGAAATCCACGCCACCTGCACCCACCAGCAAACGGCGGCAATCTTTGTGCTGTTCTGCAAATGCGGCCAACCCATTGAGCTTTCCTTCAGTGGCACCGCTTTTCACTTCAATCGCCGTCAGCCGACTCGCATCCGAGATGACGAAGTCCACCTCGTGAGGGCTTTCACGCCAGTAGTGCACTGTTTCAGTGGGTCTGGCTGTGTTGCACAAATGTGCGCCCAAGGCGCTTTCTGCAAGTCGGCCCCAAAAGGATCGGTCGGCTTGGGCTTCGGCAAATGTATAGGGTGTGGCGCTCGACATCAGCGCCGTGTTCAAGACATTGAACTTGGGCGGTGAAGCGCGTTGGCGGGCCACGCCCCGGTGATATTTGTGCAAGCCCATGAGCAGCCCGGCATTGCCGAGCAGGTCAAGGTAGCCGGCCAGGGTTGTTTCATTGCCGGCATTTTCAAGTTGACCTTTGACTTTGTTAAGCGCAAGAATCTGTCCCGAATAACTGCAACCCAGCGTAAAAAGCTGCTTGAGCAGTGCGGGCTTGTCTACCCGCACCATTTGAAGAATGTCGGTGTCTATGCTGGGTTGCACCAGACTTGTCAGCACGTAATTGCGCCAGCGGTCTTCTTCGCGAATAAGGCGCGCGCTACCGGGATAGCCCCCGAAGAAAAGATATTCATTCAGCGTGAAATCGAAGGCTTTATGCATTTCAGGAAAAGACCAGTGTGTGACGGGTATGAGTTCGTACCGCCCCATCAGGCTTTCGGTCAGTCCTTTTTGCATCAGCAAGGGCGAGCTGCCCAGCAACACCACATGCATGTCCAGACTCGCCGCGCGGTCTGCGTCCCACAGACCTTTAACAATTTCTGACCATCGCGAGATTTTTTGTATCTCGTCAAAAACCAGCACGTAGGCTTTTTCTGGATTCCTCGATTTGAATTTATTGCATTGCTGGCGGGCAAGTTGCCAGCTTCTAATCAGCCAATTTGCATCTCTGATGTGGCCGTTGTTGTCGCTGCTGGTTTCCTCATAGGAGCCAAATGCGCGAATGGGTGCTTCGCCATATTGATCAACGGCGATAAACTCATGCGCTATGCCCGCTAGGGAAGTACGAACCAGAGTCGTTTTTCCGACCTGGCGCGGACCGGCCACGATGGTGATGAAGCGAGATGCCTCACCAAATCTCTTTTGAAGGTCGGCGACTTGGGCGCGTTTAAATGTCATAAACAATACTGAGTAAATTTACTCAGTATTGTTTATGAGAACTCTTTTGAAGTCAATCCGTCTCCATTAATGAGAGTACAGACCTTGTTTCGCTATTATTTTAGTAGCTACTAACGCCCATATTGATTGGGCTACTGCCATTTTTAACCCTCAAAAACATGAAATTTCTGGCCTTTGACACCAGTACCGACGTGATGTCCATCGCCGTGACCGATGGTGCGCGTGTGTGGCAGCACACCGGGCCTGGCGGTGCTAAGGCATCGACGACCTTGATACCGGCGATTCTGGCGTTGCTGGCTGAATCTGGTTTGCTGCTGGCGGATCTTGATGCGATTGCCTTTGGCCGTGGCCCCGGCTCGTTTACCGGCCTGCGCACAGCCTGTGCGGTGGCGCAGGGCTTGGCTTACGGAGCAGGTGGCGGTGTGAGCATCAAGGTGCTGCCGATTGACACGCTGATGGCTGTGGCTGAAGAAGCGCGCTTTCAGCAGGCGCTTGCAGCCACTGATATGACACCATTGCACATCACCGCGCTGTTGGATGCCCGTATGGACGAAATGTATGTGCAGCGCTTTCAATTTGTCGGCAAGCACTGCACCGCCGTTGCTGCGTGCGAACTGATCCGGCCTGAAAACCTCGCCGCTCATCTTGGTGCTGACGCAGCCGATAGCCTGCTGGCTGGCAATGTGTTTGATGTGTATGCCGATCGGCTGCCGACCTTCCCACATGGCGTGAATGGCATGAATGTCGCGAATGGGGTACACGCCCTGCCGACTGCAACGGCCCTGCTGCGGCTGGCACCCACGCTGGCCTCTAGCGGCCATTGTGTGGATGCGGCTTTGGCGCTGCCGCTTTATGTTCGCGATAAAGTAGCACTGACGACCAAAGAGCGCGCCATCGTTAAAGAGCAAAAAACCCAGGCCACGCTGCATCGCTGAGACAGCACATGAACGCTATTTTTAAACCCGCACAGCCCTTGAGGACCCTCGAAGCCCAGTTCCAGGCCATGACACCCGCCTGGCTGGACAGCGTGGTGCGCGTGGAGCAAAGCGCCTATACCCATCCGTGGACTATCGGCAACTTCACCGATTCGCTGAAGTCCGGCTACGAGGCGCAAATGTTGGTGGCCGGTACTTCGCCAGAGCAAAACGCTGCAGAAGCCGCAAAAGCCGCAGAGTTGCTGGGCTACTTTGTCGCCATGAAGGGGGTTGATGAAGTCCATCTGCTCAACATCACGGTTGCGCCCCCGCATCAGCGGCAGGGCTGGGCGCGAGTGATGCTCGATGCGCTGGCCATCTGGGCACGCGGCCACGGGGCGCAGTGGCTGTGGCTGGAAGTGCGGGTGAGCAACGCCAGAGCCAAAGCGATTTACGAACACTATGGCTTTCGTGAGGTCGGTGTGCGCCGCGACTACTACCCCGAAGGCGGCAACGCAGCAGGTCAGCCGCCTAAACGTGAAGATGCCAGTGTGATGAGCTTTGCCCTGTGATTCCATTTCCAGATCAATATGATATGTTGTTGCTTCGCCTTGCCGTGCTACAGCACTGTCTGCGGCTTCCCGCCTAATCTCCTATCGATCTGAAAATGGAATGAGTCATTTACCCATGAGCCTGAACCTGGACAAACGCCAGCGCGCCATGCTGCGCGAGATCGGTGTGCGGGTCTGGCAGCCTTTGCCGCCTGTCGTGTCGGCTCCCGCCAGCGAGGCCACGGCGTTGCCTCCGATGCCCCTTGCGTGTGCAGCGGTTGCTATTGATTTAGTAGCTGATCACGCCATTATTCAGGGCGTTACAGCCACTTTTGAAGATCAAAATCAGCCTAAAACAGCACCTCCAAAGTCCGACAGGCTCCTAGATGGCGCGGCGGCTGCCTGGCGTGTTGGCGAGGCGGTTTCGCTATACGGAGATGCGGCAGATGCCAGCACAGGCAGTGGCCCGCGCTGGCTGGTGTTGCTGGAGGCACCCGCTGCGGCGTTGCTCTCTGGCGTGTTCGAGCCTTTCGACGGCGACGTAGGCAGGCTGCTTGACAACATGCTGCGTGCGGCGGGTTTGCACAAGGCGGGCGCAGCGCTGCTGGCACCACTGGTTCGGCAGGCCGGAGGCGAAAGCGCATCCGTCAATCTCGCCCGCACGCTGACTGACTTGTTCGCCTCGCTGCGGCCTGATGTGGTGCTGGTCATGGGCCGACTCGCAGCGCAGGCGCTGTTGCAATCGAACGAGCCCTTCGGCAAGCTGCGCGGCAGGGTGCATGCGCTGCACGGTCGACAAGCCGTCGTCACGCATGACGCGGCCTATCTGCTGCGTACCCCGCTTGACAAGGCCAAGGCGTGGGAAGACTTGTGCCTCGCGATTCATACAATCAACGTATGACCAACCCAGCGACAGCCCCCACATTCATTGACATGCTGGCCGCAGCCGGGCTGCAAAACCACTCCATGCTGTGCGTTGGCCTTGACCCTGAGCCGAGCAAATTTCCTGCGCCATTCAAAGGCGATGCCAGCAAAATTTACGACTTTTGCGCCGCCATCGTTGACGCAACGGCCGACTTGGTGATGGCCTTCAAACCGCAGATCGCCTACTTCGCCGCGCACCGCGCCGAAGAGCAGCTTGAGCGTTTGATCGCGCACATCAAACGCACTGCGCCGCAAGTGCTTGTCATTCTGGATGCCAAGCGTGGCGACATTGGCGCTACCTCTGAGCAATATGCCATCGAAGCGTTTGAACGCTATGGCGCAGATGCCGTCACGCTCTCGCCCTTCATGGGTTTTGATTCTGTTGCCCCGTATTTGAAGTACCACGGCAAGGGCGCATTCTTGCTGTGCCGCACGTCCAACCCCGGCGGCGGTGACCTGCAAAACCAGCGCCTGGCATCGGTTGACGGCACGCCGCGGCTGTATGAATATATTGCGCAACTGGCGCAGGGGCCGTGGAACCTCAATGGCCAGTTGGGCCTTGTGGTCGGAGCGACTTACCCGGCCGAGATCGAGCGCGTGCGCGCGGTGGCACCGACGTTGCCCTTGCTGATTCCGGGTGTGGGCGCGCAGGGTGGTGATGCGCAAGCCACTGTCAAGGCCGGCTGGCGGCCAGACGCTGAGATTGTGGTGAATTCTTCGCGGGCGATTTTGTATGCCTCCAGCGGGGGTGATTTTGCCGCTGCTGCGCGCCGCGAAGCCTTGCGCACGCGGGATCTGCTGGAGGCCGCAAAGTTATAAAACAGCGACCCATTTGCGCACCGAATAGCATCACAATCAAGCCATGACGCTGACCGAACTCAAATACATCGTGGCTGTCGCCCGTGAAAAGCACTTCGGCAAGGGTGCAGATGCCTGCCATGTGTCGCAACCCACACTCAGCGTGGCCATCAAGAAGCTTGAAGAAGAGCTGCAGGTCAAACTCTTCGAGCGCAACGCCAACGAGATTACCGTTACGCCGTTGGGTGAAGAAATCATCCACCAGGCGCAAAGCGTGCTGGAGCAGGCCGACAACATCCGTGAAATTGCCAAGCGTGGCAAAGACCCGCTGGCCGGCGCTTTGCGTCTGGGTGTGATCTACACCATAGGCCCGTACCTGCTGCCCGACCTGGTACGCCAGGCGATTGCGCACACCCCGCAAATGCCGCTGATGCTGCAAGAGAACTTCACCGTCAAGCTGCTTGAAGAACTGCGCAATGGCGAGATCGACTGTGCGATTCTGGCCGAACCCTTCCCCGACACCAATTTGGCGATTGCGCCGCTGTATGACGAGCCCTTTATGGCCGCCGTGCCCAGCAGCCATGCCCTGGCATTGCGCAGCAGCGTGACCGCCGAAGAGATGAAAAAAGAAACCATGCTGCTGCTCGGCAACGGCCACTGCTTTCGTGACCATGTGCTTGAAGTCTGCCCCGAGTTCGCGCGCTTTTCCAGCAGTGCAGATGGCATCAGTAAAAGCTTCGAGGGCTCGTCGCTGGAGACCATCAAACACATGGTGGCGGCGGGCATGGGCATCACGCTGGTGCCGCAGCTGGGCGTGCCGAAAGAAGCCTTGATTGAGCAGTCGGCGAAAAAGAAAACCGGTAAAGCGGGTAAAGCCAAAGTGAGTAAAGTTAATAAAGTCGCAGCCGAGCAGCCGTCTTTCATCAAATACCTGCCCTTTGAAGGCCACATACCGAGTCGCCGCGTGGTGCTGGCCTGGCGCCGCAGTTTTACGCGCTATGAAGCCATTGCAGCGCTGCGCAACGCGATTTATGCCTGCGAGCTGCCGGGTGTTACGCGGCTATCTTGACGGTTTGAAAAGCAAACTCAATCTCTATCTGCAACTCATCCGCTGGGATCGCCCTGCGGGTTGGCTGCTGCTGTTGTGGCCGACGCTGTCGGCGCTGTGGGTGGCGTGGCATGGTTTTCCGGGCTGGCACATGGTGCTGGTGTTCACGCTGGGAACTTTTTTAATGCGCAGTGCGGGCTGCTGCATCAATGATGTGGCCGACCGCGACTTTGACCGTCACGTCAAGCGCACCGCCGGGCGGCCCGTGACCAGTGGCAAGGTGTCCAGCAAAGAGGCGCTGGTGCTGGGTGCGCTGCTGGCGCTGCTGGCCTTTGGCCTGGTGCTCACCACCAACCGCACTGCCATCGCCTGGTCGTTTGCTGCGCTGGCCATCACGCTCGCGTACCCGTTTGCCAAACGCTTTGTAGCCATGCCGCAGGCGGTGCTGGGCGTGGCTTTCAGCTTTGGCATCCCGATGGCGTTTGCCGCCGCGCAATCGCGTGTGCCGACTCTAGCCTGGGTGTTGTTGCTGGGTAATTTGTTCTGGGTGATTGCCTACGACACCGAATACGCAATGGTGGACAGGGATGACGACCTTCGCATCGGCATGAAAACATCGGCCATCACGCTTGGGCGTTTTGATGTGGCAGCGGTGATGTTTTGCTACGCGGCTTTTCTGTGCATCTGGGTACTGGCTCTTTGGCCGCAGACACAGTCATGGCCTTCATGGCTATTTCTGCTGGGAATTGCAGCCGCAGCCTTGCAGGCGCTCTGGCACTTCACCCTGATCCGAAAACGTGAGCGTGACGGTTGCTTTAAGGCTTTCAGGCTGAACCACTGGCTGGGGTTTGCCGTGTTTGCCGGCATCGCGCTGTCGTCTTAGGGGGGCATGACCTCTTTATTTCACCGTTCAACCGTGTGGTACGGCCCGTTGGGAATAGTGTTCGGCCCCAGCACAAACACCATCTGGTTCGCCTTCTGCGTCAGCGGCAAATAGTTGGGTGCCGCGCGGGTATCCGCCGGGTCAAACCGGAACGAAATTTGGGGACGCAGACCGACGACGCTTTGGCGTTCGGTGGGGTCAGACGCGTTCCGTTACCCACTAATTACCCATCTGTGTGCTAGCATCTTGGTGCTTTAACACCAAAAGGAGGGATGCAAATGAGCCGTTTGACAATTACCCTTTCCGCGTCGCGCTACCGGGCGCTGAAAGAAGCCGCAGCGCAACGTGACAAGACCATTGGGCAACTGATTGATGAGAGCCTCGACTTCTACGGTATCAAATCGCGCGAGCAGGCGCTGGACTTGGTGCGCCGTGCACGGGCGCGCAGTGATTTGAGCGAAGAGCAGGTGCTCACCTTGGCGCAAGCTGAGGTGCAAGCAATGCGCCACGCCGCGTGAGCAGCTACTTTGTCATCGACACCAACGTCGTCGTTGCCGGACTGCTGACCTCCCATGCCGACTTCCCCGTGGCCCGCATCCTGGATGGCATGTTGGGCGTCGACTTTGCGTTTGTGTTGTCGCAGGCGCTGCTGACCGAATACCGCGCCGTACTGGTGCGACCCCATTTGCGCAAGCTGCATGGCCTGTCAGAGGTGGAAATCGACGTGATCTTGATGGACATTGCCCGGCACGCCATTGTGCTGGCCCCGATAGAGACCGCACAGGCCCCCGTTGCGCCAGACCCCGGCGATCAATTTCTCTGGAACCTACTGGCTACCCGTGCCGATCTGGTTTTGGTGACGGGAGATAAGTTGCTGCTAAAGGATGCGTTGATGCAGTCGCGTGTTATCTTGCCGCAAACTTTTGTAGCCCAATTGCAGCATTGAATTGCTATTTATTTGGTAGCTGCTTGCGCATATGCAACGTGCGCTACAGCCTCATTTCCCATAAATTAATCGGGAGTGGTGCTGGCGCTGCCTGTGGCGGCTGTATTGAGTTGGCGGGTCAGATTCCGATGAATTGGAATCTGACCCTCATTTCCCGCTGATTCATCAGTTAAAAGTCAAGACCAAGTGAGTGGTCGAACCGTTTGCGGCTTGGATGTCGATTGAGGTAGGAGTCAAAGCGCCGGTTGCCGTAATTCGATAGCCGGTTTGCTGAGTCGCGGTCAATGTGCGTGCAGAGAGTTGTAGAGTTTGAAAATCAAATTCACAATTGCGGTTGTTGAAGTGTCTGCCTCAACGACGTAACTTAGATCAATCCTGCCGTCTGCGGTTGACTTGGAACTGTCTGTGTACTGGGTTAGCGTTCCAAGCGTCCCTGTTCCGCCGACTGTCACTGACGTTGGTATCAACAGTGGGGTCAGGAACACGCCATAGTTGATGCCGACAATTCCACGGGGGTCGTAATTGCTGTCAAAGTACCCGGTGGTCGTTACGGCGGTGGACGCTGGCGTGCAGTTGGTGTAGTTCGCCGTGAGTGTGGAAACCGCAGAAAACCCCTGTGTTCCTTCAAACGTTGCTGCGGTGTTTGCTGGTGATGAACTTATGTTTCCTGATCCCGAGCAAGTGCCTGAAATTGTGACGCTTTTCGACAGTCCGTTTGCTACAAGCGCTCTGTAACCACTTTGCATTGGGAAAGAAAGGGTTGATGCTACTGGCCCCTGCGCAGTGGTAGTTCCACCGCCGCCGCCTCCACCACAAGCACCCAATAACGCAGTCAGGCGAAGCCCGGCGATGGATCGAAAAATTTTCATGAAATTCCTTTGAAGTCCGTGTTGCGATTTATGCTTTTCGACCTGTTCGCCATCCAGAGCAGGTTTTCCCACGACTGACCGAAAATGCGTGTTCTATCAGTTGCGATCTGTTAAATAATGCAATCGATATTAGGCAAATATATAAATATTAATGCTAATTTGTAAGTGACTTGCCAATAGCTTAGGTCGCATGGTCAATGCATCTAAGCTGATTGAAAACGAGGAATTCGCCACGCGACTGCGGCTGGCGCTTAAATGCGTGGGCATCCGGCCGTCGGCTACGGTCTTGGCGAATGAATTCAATCTGCGTTACTGGGGCGAAAGCATCACGATCAACACCGCCCGCAACTGGCTTCTCGGCAAATCCATTCCCATGCAGGACAAGCTGCGCGTACTGGCCGACTGGCTGCATGTGAGCCCGGACGAGTTGCGCTATGGCACCTTGGCGCCCACCTTCAAGACGCAGGATTCAGGGACTGATATGACGGTGCTGACCATGCAAGACCGCGAGATGCTGGCGCGCTACATGACGCTGTCGCTGGCAGACCGCAAGACGGTCTGTGATGTGGTGGTGGCGCTGGCCGTGGCGGCTAGTGTCAAGGCACGCTCATAAGCAAGTCATTTAATATTTGTCATATCATTGGCGGTATGACAAATCTCGCCCGTTTTATCATTGACACCAATATCTTGGTGGCAGCCGTGCGCAATAACAAAGGCCCGTCTTTTGCCTTGATGCAGTTGCTGCGGCGTGGTGATGCCGCCATGCATTGCAGTCCGGCGATGTTTCTGGAATACGAGGAGGTACTGAAGCGGCCGACGCAACTTGCCGCGTCCAGCCTGTTGGTCACCGACGTGGATGCCATCTTGAACGATTTGGCAGGTTCGATTGAACCCGTCAGCACGCACTACCAATGGCGACCGCAATTGCAAGATCCAGCGGATGAAATGGTGCTGGAGGCGGCGGTGAACGCGCAAGCCAACGCTATTCTGACCTATAACCTGCGCGTCTTCAAACCCGCGCAGCGCTTTGGAATTTTGGTACTGAATCCAGAGCAAACATTTAAGCATTTCAACTTGTCCCCACCTTGGAGCGCCACACCATGAGTAACTATGCCCTTCGCTTGCCAGAGTCTTTGAAACAGGCTGCCAAACGCATTGCGGCTGCGGATGACACCACCATGAACCAGTTTTTCGTGGTCGCTATTGCTGAAAAAATAAGCGCCATGGAAACCGCGCAGTTTTTTGAAAAGCGTGCTGCTTTGGCCATCTCTGGCGCGACTGATGCAGCCTGGGGCAAAGTGGGCGCGCTGGCAACGATGCCCGGAGATGAGTGGACGGCCAAGCCTTGATGTTGCCAGGTTGAGATATCGAGCCGGGTCCGGTTTTAGCTCCCCTGGCGTCAAGACTCGGCACTGACTCCCTCGCTCCCACCCGTGCTTGCTTCAGGGCACTTCTATAAATTCATTTTTCGGGCGAATTGCGGTGTTGCGCGGTGCTCGCAGGGTTATTGGGGTCAGACCCCAAAAACCCATTCCGGTTCTTGCGCGACACGCGCATTGCACTTCATCCCGACAACGCAGTTGCATTGAAGACTAACTTGTACCCAAGTTACGTCGTAACTAAAATCTGAATTTCTAGAAGTGCCCTGTAGCCACATTGACCACACGTCAAAAAGCCCGTCAGATGTTGCCATCTGGCGGGCTTTTTATCGGTTCTGTCGCAATAGTGAGCAAGGGGCGGAGACAGGTGGCGACCGCGCTTCGAGATCAAAACGCCAGGCTGTAGAACTGGTCAGCTGCGGAGATGGCTTGTCCACCGGGGCAGTG
>JBKJOH010000311.1:0-4398 GCA_046593295.1 Polaromonas sp.
GGGCGAAAAGTTGCCGGTTGATTTCACCAACCGCGTGATTTACTACGTCGGCCCGGTTGACCCGGTCAAGGGCGAAGCGGTCGGCCCCGCCGGCCCGACGACATCAACGCGCATGGACAGTTTCACCGAGATGATGCTGGCCCAGACCGGCCTGATCGCGATGGTCGGAAAGGCTGAGCGCGGCCCGGTGGCGATTGAAGCCATCAAAAAACACCAGAGCGCCTACCTGATGGCCGTAGGCGGCGCCGCCTACCTCGTCAGCAAAGCCATCAAGCACGCCCAAGTCGTCGGCTTTGCAGACCTCGGCATGGAAGCGATTTACGAGTTTGACGTGGTCGATATGCCCGTGACGGTGGCGGTTGATGCAGGCGGCACCAGCGTGCACATCACCGGGCCAGCGGAGTGGCAAAAGAAGATTACTACGGGAGAGTTCAAAAAGATTCCGGTTACCAGCGTTTAAGTTTGGAGCCGCCCCTGCTGGCGGCCTCCCCGTGGCAATTTCCACCATTCATGCGTGAATTTACGCATGAATGGTGGAAATTCATTAGAATCAATGACTTATGATCCATGCAAAGTCAGATTTCATTGCGTTTTCAAGCGACTCACAGCGCGTCATCCTTAATCTTGAGCAGATTTACGCGACTTGGTTAGACACCCGCCGCGAGCTTGAAACCCTGCCGGCATCCATGTACTGGTCAAGCAAAGACCAGACCGACTACCTGCACGTCAAACAAAATTCCACCGACAACGGCACCAGCCTGGGGCCGCGCAGCGCGGCGCTTGAGCAACGGTTTGCAGAATTTATCGAAACCAAAGAAGCGCTTAAAACCCGCCTTGCCTCGTTTGATGCAGTCATCACAGAACGCGCAGCGCTCTACCGTCGCCTGCGCTTGCCATCATTACCTGACCGTCAAGCCGAAATTTTGCGCCGCCTAGACATTGACGGCCTGCTCGGCAGCGATTTACTAGTGGTGAGTACCAACGCCTTTGTGGCTTACGAGCTGTACACTGGCGCGCGCCTGCCAACAGGCAACGAAGAAACAGAAGACTTCGATCTGGCTTGGTGCAGAGGCAGCAAGGTGTCACTCGCCTCAACCACACCACAAGAAAAAAACGCTACCCGCAAAACCAAAACACTCATCAGCGTTTTAAAAAGTATTGACAGCAGCTACATCATCTCAAGGCGCAAGCCCTACCAAGCCGTAGCCAGCGACGGTTACGAAGTCGAGCTGCTGGCCGCGCCCAGCACCCACCCGCTACCGAAAGAAGAAGCCTTTGACCCCATGGCATCACTGCTCGAGCAAGAGTGGCTGCTGATGGGCAGGCCTGTCAGCGTTGTGGTCGCCACAACCCGAGGCCGCGTCAGCCCACTGGTCGTGCCAGACCCGCGCTGGATGGCACTGCACAAGCTCTGGCTGGCCGACAAGCACGAGCGCCGGGCAGACAAAAAAGAAAAAGATCGCAGGCAGGGCAACGTACTGTTGGCCGCTGTGCGCTACTTCATGGCTGAGGCCTACCCCATCAACGTTGACTTTTTGTTTGAGCTGCCCGACGAGTTGCGACCCATTTTTGACAAATGGTGCGCTGAAGCGGGCTTTGTTCCAGAAACATGAACGAGTCTAAAACGAGCCAAGCACCCATAGGCATCTTCGACAGCGGCGTAGGCGGCCTGAGCGTTTTAAAGGCGCTACGGGCCGAGCTGCCACATGAAGATTTCATCTACATTGCCGACAGCGGCCACGCGCCGTATGGCGAGCGTGATGATGCGCATGTTGTTGACCGCTCGCAACGCCTTGCCAACTGGCTCGTGAGCCAGCACATCAAGGCACTGGTGATTGCTTGCAACACCGCTACAGCAGCCGCGATTGCCGCGCTACGCGAGACACACCCGCTGCTCCCCATCATCGGCGTGGAGCCCGCTTTAAAGCCCGCCGTGCAATTGAGCAAGACAAAACACATTGGCGTGATGGCGACCCGCAGCACATTGGCCAGCGATAAATTCAAAGCGCTGCTGCAATCGCAAGCGGGCTTGGCTAAGTTCACACTGCAACCCTGTGATGGCTTGGCGGACGCCATCGAACACAGCGCCGTCACAGGCGATGCTACGGAAGTAATAGCTGCTTGCGCCGTATTTAAAAGGGCTATGGGCGAATTCGGCGTTCAAAAAGGGCAAATGGATACCCTGGTACTCGGCTGCACGCACTATCCGTTTGCCGAGCAGCACTTGCGCAAGCTGCTCGGCCCGAATGTACAACTGATAGACACGGGTGCTGCGGTAGCACGACAAACACGAACCCAGATTTCGATCAATCGCCAAGTATCGCTTGGGGCCGTCACACTACTGAGTACCGGCACTCTAGATTCGTTGCAAGCTGCAGCCAATGCGTGGCTGAAGTTAGAACAAGCCCCGCAGACGATACAGATTTAAGACTCATCTTGGCGCTGGCAAATTGCAGTTAGGAACAGCCAAATTTGCTCAGTCTGCTGCCGCAAAGTGAGCCATCTGGTCTGCGTGTGCCTTCACAAACGACGGACGGGCTGTGGCTCGGACCACATAGTCCCGACAGGCGGGATGTGCTGCCAGCCCGTCGAACCTGTGAATCAAGCGCAGCACATCCGCCATCAGAATGTCGGTGATGGAGAAAGATTTGGACAGCCATTCGCGTTCTGCCAGTACCGTTTCCATGTGCTTGAGCCGGGCCTCAAGGAAGGTGTCAAAAAACTTCCGCATTGGCGTTTCGTCGGTGTCACCTGAGAACTTGAAGAAGGACCAGGGCTGGCTCGCGGCCTCTACCGAAGCGAGCGCTGCGAATAGCCACTGCAAAACCTCGTTACGGCCGAGCGTATCAGTCGGCATCAGCTTTTCGCTGCGTTCGCCGAGATAGAGCAGGATGGCCCCGCTCTCAAAGATCGAGATATCTCCATCGGTCAACCACGGCACTTGTCCAAAGGGTTGATGTGCAAAATGATCGGCTTTCCGCTCGCGAAACGGCACGCTTTTGACGCTGTATTGGAGCCCAGCCTCTTCCAATGCCCACCTGATACGTAAGTCACGCACGTAGCCCCGAGGCATTTCAGGAACCCAATCGAAAGTTGTGAGTATCAAGTCAGTCATTTACAAACTCCTATCTTTAGTACTGTAAGGATAGCCCTCTCCAAGGGCTTAAACCTAAGCTGACCAACAGCGAGGCGATATTGGTCGTATCGCATGAAACGAAATCAATGCGGCGAACCAATATTCAGTTCGCGTACAGGGCGCACCTCAATGCTGCCATAGCGGGCCAGCGGGATCTTGGCGGCCCAGCTCACGGCTTCATGCAGGTCTTTGGCATCAATCAAATAAAAACCGGCGAGTTACTCTTTGGTTTAGGCAAACGGGCCGTCTGTCATGGACATTTGTCCGTTGCGAACCCGCACCGTGTGGCGGTTTGCACCGGGTGCAAGGGTTCAGCCGCCAGCATGTGGCCGCTGGCTATCAATTGCTCGGCAAACGCAAAGCAGGTCTTGTCTGGGCAGGCGCTCCAGTTGTCTTGCGAGAGGTAAACGAGGCACAGGTATTTCATGTCTTACTTCCAACGCGCACTAAGCGCGACCTGCTGCTGCGGGTTCCATCCAAAAAATCTCCCACACGTGACCGTCCGGATCTTGCACCGAGCGGCCAAACATAAACCCGTGGTCTTGCTTGGGATTGGGGTCGGCTCGCCCACCAGATGCCACTGCGCGGTCGATGGTGGCATCAACCTCGCCCCGGTTATCGACGGTCAGTGCGATCAGCGCCGCGCTTGTCGCGTGAGCATCGGCAATCGGTCTGGACGTGAAATAGCGGTATTTGTCATGCGTCAAAAGCATGGCGTGGATGGTCTCTGAGAAGACCATGCAGGCGGATGTTTCGTCTGAGAATTTTGGGTTTTTGGTACCCCCCAAAGCCTCATAAAAAGCGGTCGAACGGGTCAGATCAGTGATGGGCAGATTGATAAATATCATTTTTGGCATGGTGATCACCTTTTAGTTAAACGATTGCTGGCAGCGGAATCAGCTCGCCGTTGACTATCCACGGCGTACCGAAGCGGTCGGTCAGCATGCCGGAGCTTTTAGCGTAAAACATGGTTCGCATAGGCATAGTCACCTTGCCGCCTACCGACAATGCTTTGAAAATTTGCTCTGCCTGCGCGCTTGTGTCGTAGTTCAGCGTCAGTGAAAAGCCTTTCATACCTTCATAAGGCGTGCCCGACATGGTGTCACCTGCCATCAGTGCGCCCCGGCCATCTGGCAATACCAGGTAAGCGTGCATGATGCGGTGGTGGTTTTCGGGCGGGAGGTGCTCGGCCATAGGCGACTGGCCGTTGCTCATCAGCGCCTGCAGCTTGCCGCCCAGCACCTGATCGTAAAAGCGCATGG
>JBKJOH010000146.1:0-3264 GCA_046593295.1 Polaromonas sp.
CAACTTCCAGACCATGGTCTGCTATTTGACGGGTATGCCGATTGCCAACACGACAATGCTGGATGAAGCCACGGCCGCCGCCGTAGCCATGACGCTGGCCAAGCGCAGCGTTAAAAGCAAAAGCAATGTGTTTGTCGTCGCCGGCGATTGCCACCCGCAAACCATTGAAGTCATCCAGACACGCGCGCAGCCGCTGGGCATTACGCTGCTGCTTGCCAACTCGGCTGACGAGTGGCACGCCGCTTTGCAAGGCGACTACTTCGCCGTGCTGGCTCAGTACCCCAGTAGCAGCGGCCGTATTGATGATTTGCGCGCTGACGTGGGTATTGCGCACAGCAAGCAAGCGGCATTTATTGCTGCCGCCGATTTGCTGGCATTAACGCTTCTCAGCCCACCGGGCGAATGGGGTGCCGACATTGTGGTGGGTACCACGCAGCGCTTTGGCATGCCCCTATGCGCAGGCGGGCCACACGCCGCCTATCTGGCCTGCAGAGATGAGTTCAAACGCTCCATGCCGGGTCGTCTGGTTGGCGTGAGCGTAGATAGTCATGGCAACCCCAGCTATCGCCTCGCACTGCAAACGCGCGAGCAACACATTCGCCGTGAAAAGGCTACGTCCAACATCTGCACGGCGCAAGTATTACCCGCCGTGGTTGCCAGCATGTACGCGGTGTATCACGGCCCGCAAGGTTTGAAGCGCATCGCCCAACGCGTAGCCAGCTACACCGCCATCCTGGCGCACGGACTGAAAACGCTGGGCTACACGATGCGGGGCGATAGTGCATTTGACACACTGAGTTTTAAAACCGATAGCGCTACTGAATCAATAGCTGCCCGTGCCCGTGAAATGGGCGCTAACCTGCGAATTTACTATCAAAACTACCTGTGTATTGCGCTTGATGAAACCACCACACGCGCCGATATTGAACTGCTCTGGTCTATATTTTCCAAGCCAGCTCAAACCTTGCCGCGCATCAGCGATTTTGAAAAAGGTTTGGAGCCGCTCATACCGCAAGACCTGCGCCGCACCAGCGACTTCTTGAGCCACCCGGTCTTCAACACCCACCACAGTGAAACATCCATGCTGCGCTACATCCGAGCGTTAAGCGACAAAGACTTGGCGCTAGACCGCAGCATGATCCCGCTGGGCAGTTGCACCATGAAGCTCAACGCCACCAGCGAGATGATTCCCATCACCTGGCCAGAGTTTGCCAATATCCATCCCTTTGCGCCAGCTGACCAATTGCAGGGCTATGCAGAGCTAGACCAGCAACTGCGCGACTGGCTCTGCCAAGCCACAGGCTACGCCGGCATCAGCCTGCAACCCAACGCCGGCTCGCAAGGCGAATACGCGGGGCTGCTGGTCATCAAAGCCTACCTAGCGGCCAACGGCCAAGGCCAGCGCAATATTTGTTTGATTCCGTCATCCGCCCACGGTACCAACCCGGCCAGCGCGCACATGGTAGGCATGACGGTGGTGGTCACCGCCTGCGATGCGCAGGGCAATGTCGATATGGCCGACCTGAAAGCCAAGTGCAAGCAATACAGCGCCCATCTGGCCTGCGTGATGATCACCTACCCCAGCACCCACGGCGTGTTTGAAACGCATGTGAAAGAGCTTTGCGCGCTGGTGCATGCGCACGGCGGGCGCGTGTATGTCGATGGCGCCAACATGAATGCGCTGGTCGGCGTGGCCGCGCCGGGCGAGTTTGGCGGCGATGTCAGTCACCTCAATTTACATAAAACGTTTTGTATCCCGCACGGCGGCGGTGGGCCGGGTGTTGGCCCCGTTTGTGTGGTTGCTGACTTGGTGCCTTACCTGCCCGGCCATGCCACCGCTGGCTTGCCTGTGAACGGCGTGGGGGCCATATCAGCAGCACCATTAGGCAATGCCGCAGTGCTGCCCGTCAGCTGGATGTACTTCCGCATGATGGGGCCTGAAGGTCTGAAGCAAGCAACCGAGGTCGCCATACTGAGTGCCAACTACATCAGCTCAAGGCTCAAAGACCACTACCCCACTTTGTATGCCAGTGAAAATGGCCATGTCGCACACGAATGTATTCTCGATTTGCGTCCACTCAAAGAAACCAGTGGCGTGAGTGCAGAAGACGTTGCCAAACGCCTGATGGACTACGGCTTTCACGCCCCGACGCTGAGTTTTCCCGTGCCCGGCACCCTGATGGTTGAACCCACAGAGAGCGAAACCCTTGCCGAGCTGGACCGCTTCATTGACGCGATGATTGCCATCCGCGAGGAGATTCGAAAAATTGAAAAAGGTGACTGGCCACAAGACAACAATCCGCTCAAGCACGCACCGCACACAGCGGCCAGCTTGTTGGTCGCGGACTGGTCTCGCCCCTATTCACGCGAGGTCGCAGCCTTTCCAATAGCCGCTATCCGACAGTCGAAGTACTGGCCACCCGTTGGCCGGGTTGATAACGTGTACGGTGACCGCAACCTGTTCTGCAGTTGTGTGCCAGTGAGCGACTACGCCTGATTGCTATTTTTTTAATAGCTGCTCACGTCCGTATTTATTGGTCTGACGCATGATTTATCACTAAAAAAAAGCACACGAGTTGATGAAAAAACTGACCTCTCCATCTTGGTATCCAGTTGCAGTAAACCGCAAACCCTACGGGGAGCGACTCACGCGGTACGGAGAAGTCCCGTTCATTCGTTGTACCCACTTGCTTAATGCCGGAGGTTTCCATGCTGAGTCTTAACGATTTCTTTGATCAAAGCATCGCCGATGAGTTTGCGCAGGCGTTGCCCCGATTGCGTGCGGAACTTGGTATCCGATGTATCTCCGAATTTGGCGGCAGTTTTGGCGTGGGTGCCAATACCTTTCGTGCCCTCGGCGGCTACACACTTCCGCCAAGTCCTGTTTACAGGGCTTGGGCAGCAAAGCAAACGAAGAAGCTGGACGGCGAAAGCATATGTGAAAAAGCCGGTAGCCGTGAAAACTTTGTAAACTGGCATTCCTCGCTGATAAGAGGGCTGCAGCGCGATTGGACAAGTGCCATGGGCGCTCCTTTGTCTTTTGCCCACTCGCACAAACTCGTTGACTTGTTTTTAAAGTGGGTTGCCCATTTTGATTTCAAGACTCCAGATGCCACCGACTTTCTCATCGAGCATGCAAACTGCGCACTAGTGTTTAATTGAATTAATGAACATAACTAATTATCATTACAGTTTGTAAATAACAAGTTGGGGTGATGATGGGTCGAGTGGCGGCGAAGGTGACATGCAGCGATCAAGACTTGG
>JBKJOH010000273.1:0-11863 GCA_046593295.1 Polaromonas sp.
AATCAGGGTCAGGCCGGGTGCATCCAGCGGCACCGCGCAGCAGACGGCAAAATCAGCGTCTTCCTTGCCCATGTTGCGGCACGGCATGACCAGCAGCTCATGCGAATAAGGTGCCCCGGTCACGATGGCCTTGGTGCCGCTGATGATGATGCCGCGCACGCCGTTATGCACGGCATTGCGCTTGACCACATGCACATAGCTGTCCACGTTGGCTTGCTGGTGCGGGCGGCGCGAGCGGTCGCCTTTGGCATCGGTCATGGCGATGGCGAGCGTCAAGTCCTGGTCTTGCACGCGGTGCAAGTAGTTTAAAAATTTGGCGTTGTAGTCGGTGCTGCCCAGGGCATCGTCTATGCGGGCGGAAACCTGACCAACGGCGTTCAGTGCATCGTGTACCAAGTAGCGCTGGGCGCAGCCGGTTTCCTGGCAGACCAGGCGCACGGCTTCAAGCTTGTTCAGCAGGTCGCCGCTGCTGGTGTTGATGTGCGTCAGGCGATTGACCAGCTTGCCGCTGGTGTGCTGCACAGCCGTCATGATGGGCGCGTACTGGGGTTTGAGCGCGTAGTCATAGGTCAGCGCGATTGCATTGATGCCGGGGCCAAAACCGCGTTCGTCCACCACGCTTTCAACCTGCCTGCCATCGAGAAAAACGCGCGGCTTATAACGGCGCAGGGATTCGCGAAAGTCGTCGCCAGACATCAAGGTGGCGGCTGGGGCAGGTGCATTCATGGTGGGGCCTTTAGAGTGTAATTTTCATAATTTGAACACTGTTCAATTTAAAAAACAAGTATCAATTTTAAATTTTTCTGTCGATTTGTATTGGCGTTTGCGTTTACATTGGGGCCATGCAAGCCAGAGCCCAACGCCAACAAGCCATGACCGATTCACGCCGCGCGCTGGTGCTCGATGCCGCCAGGGCCGTGTTCGAGCGGCTGGGCATAGAAGGTGCCAGCATCCGCGAAATCGCCAAACAGGCAGGTTACACCGCAGGCTCGATCTATTCGTACTTTGAAAACAAGGAAGCGATTTACGGTGCGCTGCTGGCCGAGTCACTTGAAAGACTTAACGTCGCGGTCAATGCAGCAGGACATGTTGATTTGCCTGCGGCCGACATGCTCGATGCCAAGGCCAGCGCCTGGTTTGGCTTTTTTGCCGCCAACCCACGCGACCTTGATCTGGGTTTTTACCTTGTGCAGGGTATGCGGCCACGCGGGTTGACGGCGGAACTCAATTACCAGCTCAATGACCGCTTGCACGACGCGCTGCGTCCCTGCGAGGCCGCGCTACAGTCCATGGGCCTGAATGCCGAAGATGCCCTGCGTGAAAATACATCACTGTTTGCACACGGCGTGGGCCTGCTGCTGATGCAGCACACCGGCCGCATTCGCATGTTCGGGCAAGATGCCACGCTGCTGTTTGAGGCCTATGTGATTGGGCTGGTGGAGCGGCTTGCAGTGCGATAGCTGATATTTGCAGAACCTGCCATAATGGCGTAATTACCGTATCTACATCATATTCATATGACTACCCAAAAATCAGCCGCACATCTTGCTGTGAGCAACCCTAAAACCAGCTTGAAGCTTGTGCAAATTGGCAACTCATTTGGCGTGCGGTTGCCCAGACCGCTGCTTAATAAATATGGGATTGAGCATTCGGTCGTGGCGGAGCAGCGACCCGATGGCATTTTGTTGCGCGGCTCCATGAGCAGCAAAGCCACACTTGAGCAAACCTTTACCGAGATGGCTTCAGCGCAAGAAGACTGGAACGACCTTGATGCAAGCACTGCTGACGGCTTAGATAAATTGGTCTGGTGATGGCTCAGTCGAAAGCAACGCTCAACATACAACGGTACCACCTTTACTGGGCCAATTTAGACCCAACACAGGGCAGCGAAATCGCCAAGACCCGTCCGGTGCTGGTGGTCAGCCCTGATGCGATGAACAAGCGTATTAACACCGTTGTCATCTGCCCATTAACCAGTCAGTTGCACCCGGCATGGGCCAGCCGAGTGCAGTGCGACTGCGCGGACAAGCTTGGCGAAATTGCGATTGACAAAATTCGCACGGTAGCCAAGAGCCTCTTGCAAAAACGCATTGGAAAAATCGACATCGAGACAGCCGCGCAAGTACGGGAAGTGATTGCGCTGCTTTATGCGACGGCCTGAAATACCTAAGCCCGTACACCCGAAAAAAAAGGAATAAACATGTTGCTAGATGCCGATGACTCCCAACTCGTGCTGGTGGACTACCAGGCCCGCCTGATGCCCGTGATTTTTGAAAATGAAATCGTCATTGCCAACGCCGTGCGGCTGGCGCGCATGGCAAAGCTGCTTGAAGTGCCGGTGTGGAGCACAGCGCAAAACCCGGGCAAACTCGGGCCAAACGTTACTGAAGTTCATGCGGCGATTGAAGCCGCTGGCGGCAAGACGCTTTCAAAAATGCACTTTAGTGCGGTAGCTGATGGCCTTGGCGACTGGTTGCGCCCACCCGTACAAAAGCAGTCCGCAAGAGTGCCGCAGGGAAACGCCCGCAGCCTGCCCAAGCACCTGCAACGGCAGCAGCAGCAGGATGAAGAGCCTGAAGGCCGCAACACCATCGTCATTGCAGGCTGCGAAGCGCACGTTTGCCTGATGCAAACCGCACTCGATTTACTGGAAGAAGAGTTCGAGGTCTGGGTCGTGACCGATGCCTGCAGCTCACGCAGCGAGCGCAACCGCGACGCAGCCTTCGACCGCCTGGCCGGCAACGGCGCAGAGCTGGTGACCACCGAGATGGTGGCGTTCGAATGGCTGCGCACAGCGGAGCACGAGCTGTTCAGGGATGTGCATTCGCTGGTGAAGTGAGTTGCTGCTGTTGACTCGCTACGTTTTTAATAGGCGCATCGTCAGCGTCCTGCAAGCGCAATATTTATAATTATGAATTCAGTTATGTGTTTCATAACGACCAGCCGGAGACCGCTTTCATGACCAGCTACGCAGATTTTTACCGCCAGTCGATTGACCAGCCCGATGCCTTCTGGACCGAACAGTCCCAACTCATTAACTGGTTTAAGCCGTTTGATCGCGTCTGCAACTACGACAAGCCGCCGTTTGCCAACTGGTTTGAAGGCGGCAAAACCAACCTGTGCCACAACGCGGTAGACCGGCATGTCGCCAGCCGTGGTGACCAAGCCGCGCTGATTTATGTGTCGAGTGAAACCGGCGTTGAAAAGACCTACAGCTTCAAGGAGCTGCATGTTGAAACGCAGCGCATGGCTGCCAGCCTGAAGGCGCTCGGCGTAGGCAAGGGCGACCGCGTGCTGATCTACATGCCGATGATGGCCGAGGCCGCTTTTGCCATGCTGGCCTGCGCGCGCATTGGGGCGATTCACTGCGTGGTGTTTGGTGGTTTTGCCAGCGGCTCTTTAGCATCGCGTATTGACGATGCAACGCCTAAAGTCATTGTGAGTGCCGATGCGGGTTCGCGCGGCGGCAAGGTGGTGGCGTACAAGCCGCTGCTGGATGAAGCCATGCGTTTGTCAAGCCACAAACCCGAGTCTGTGCTGTTGGTTGACCGCAAGCTGGCACCGATGAGCATCACCCCTGGCCGCGATCATTTGTGGAGCGACTTGCGTGCGCAAAACATGGATACAGAAGTGCCGTGCGAATGGATGGATTCAACTGACATCAGCTACACCATTTACACCAGCGGCACCACCGGCAAACCCAAGGGTGTGCAGCGCGACACCGGTGGTTATGCCGTGGCGCTGGCCGCCAGTATGAAGCATATCTTTGATGGTCGCGCGGGTGAAACCTATTTCTCCACCAGCGACATTGGCTGGGTTGTGGGCCACAGCTACATCGTCTACGGCCCGCTGATTGCGGGTATGGCAACCATCATGTATGAAGGCCTGCCCACGCAGGGCATGGACGGCCAGCCCAATGGCGGCATCTGGTGGAGCCTGGTTGAAAAATACAAGGTGACGGCGATGTTCAGCGCGCCAACGGCGGTGCGGGTTTTGAAGAAGCAAGACCCGGCGCTGCTGAAAAAATATGACCTGTCGAGTCTGCGTGCGCTCTTTTTGGCGGGCGAGCCGCTCGATGAACCCACGGCGCGCTGGATCAGTGAGGGCCTTAACGTGCCCATCATCGACAACTACTGGCAAACCGAAACCGGCTGGCCGCTCATCACGATTGCCAATGGGGTCGAGAAAAAAGCCAGCAAATTCGGCAGCCCCGGCATACCCATGTATGGCTACAAGGTAAAAATTCTTAACGAATTCACTGGCGAAGAGCTAACGCAGCCCAACGAAAAAGGCGTGGTGGTGATTGAAGGCCCAACACCGCCCGGCTTTATGCAAACCATCTGGAAGGACGACGCACGCTTCGTCAACACCTACTGGAAGAGTGTGCCCGGCAAGATGGTCTACAGCACCTTTGACTGGGGCATTCGTGATGCCGACGGCGACTACTTTATTTTGGGCCGCACCGACGACGTGATTAACGTGGCGGGCCACAGGCTGGGCGCGCGTGAGATTGAAGAAAGTATTTCGGGCCATGCGGGTGTGGCTGAGGTGGCTGTGGTGGGTGTTGCCGATAACCTGAAAGGGCAGGTCGCCATGGCGTTTGTGGTGCCCAAGGATTCATCGGTCATCACCGACAGCGCCGCAGCATTGACACTCGAAGGCGAAATCATGAAGCGTGTAGACGGCGACCTGGGTGCAGTGGCTAGGCCATCCCGCGTGCGCTTCGTCACGCTGCTGCCCAAAACCCGCAGCGGCAAACTGCTGCGCCGCGCCATTCAGGCGGTGTGCGAAGGCAGGGACGCGGGGGATTTGACGACGCTGGATGACCCGGCTGCCTTGCAGCAGATTCGGGATTGCGTTGCCCTGTAGCTTCTCAGTTTTTAAACGGGCTTGATGATGGAATTCGGAATCAGGTCATTGTCAAAAATCACCAGTCGCTCGGCAAATTTAAGCTCGCCCATTCCGCCGTTTTTGCCGCTTTGGCCCCCTACGCGCGTGAGCTTATCGATGTAGCGGCCTGCGCACAGTATGTGCGGCATGGCGTCACGTGGTGTGCGTATCACCACCACGCTGCTCTCGCATTCAATCTGCTCACCTTCGAAGCGTGTGATGAGCGACGCGCCGCATACATGGCGCTGGCTGTAGGGGTCGTGGTAGGGCATGACCTCTGGCCCGAGAAAGGCTTCAAAACTTTCAACGTCTCACCAGCTTTGGGCACCTCACACTCCAGCCCTACATAGCACCAGTGGCCTTTGTAAAACAACTGCTCCAGTTCACGCTCGTAAAGCGCCTCGTCGGTGTAGATCCAGCCGGGTGGCTGGCTGGTGGGTGCGTCGCCTCAGACGGGGGCCGGGGCCGCCGCGATAGCCGCCTTGGGCTGAAAGTGAACCGATGACTCGGTAACGGTTGGCATGTGGGTCATGGGCTTGTCCTGGATTAATTGCCGGCCAATGATATTTGCAATGGCAATTAAATCACGGCGGTAGCGCTTTGATACGGTTCTCAGGGCAGTGTGCAGGGCAGGTTTGGCTGGTTAATCCGAGTGGTTTAAACGTCGCTGGTATTTTTTTGTACGCTCGGGCGCATGGACAACATAGACCTTGAAGTACTGAAAACCTGTTCGCAGTGGTTGGGCGCTGGCCTACGCTGCGAACTGGTCACGGTCCTTAAAACCTGGGGTTCCAGCCCGCGGCCTGAAGGCTCGATGCTGGCCATTTGTGAAGATGGCCGCGTGGTCGGCTCGGTATCAGGCGGCTGCATTGAAGACGACATGATTGACCGGGCGCGGCGCGAAGGGCTAAACCGCACGCAGCCCGGCATCGTCACCTACGGCATCACGGCTGATGAAGCGCATCGCTTTGGCCTGCCTTGTGGCGGCACGATTGAACTGGCGATTGAGCCTTTGAGCGCGGCCAGCCAGATGAGCGAATTGCTAACGCGGTTGCAGGCCGGCGAGCTGGTGGCACGGCGGCTTGATTTGCAAACCGGCGCAGTCACGCTCAGCACGGCACAGCCCAGCCAGGCTATGCAGGTATCCGAAGCTGCACTGGTGACACTGCACGGCCCGCGCTGGCGCTTGCTCATCATTGGCGCAGGGCAGTTGTCGCGCTTTGTCGCGCAGATTGCGCAGGGTATGGATTACGCCGTGACGGTTTGCGACCCGCGCGAGGAATACCGCCAGTCATGGAAAGTAGCAGGCGTAGAGCTGGCAACCGGTATGCTCGACGACGTGGTGCAGGCCATGAAGCTGGATGCGCGTTGCGCCGTGATTGCGCTGACGCACGACCCCAAGCTGGACGACATGGCCCTGATGGAAGCGCTCTGCTCAGAAGCGTTTTATGTCGGTGCCATTGGCTCGCGGGTCAACAACCAGAAGCGCCGCGAGCGGCTGGCCGAACATTTCGACATGACTGCGCCGCAGCTCGACAAACTGCATGGGCCGATTGGCCTGTACATCGGCAGCAAGACGCCATCCGAGATTGCCATCTCTATTCTTGCGGAACTCACCGCTGTGAAAAATGGGGTAGCTTTGCCGCGCGCTGTGAGCATTGCAGATGCCAAAGAAATGGCCGGATTTGAGCCGGCAGGCCTTGTTTGCGGCCTGCCAGAGCGGTAAAAATGGCTGTAGCCCAATGAATACGGGCGCGAGCAGCTTCTTATTTGATAGCAGCTGCTGAGCTGCCTCAACGCAGACAAAGCTTGCACGTTTGCGCTGGCGTTTAAGGGTAAGCCCCATGTACGCGACCAATAGAGGTGTTTAATATAAGTAAATGCTTATATTAATAATTCGAAGTAATCCATGATGGGCGATCAAACTCTGGTGCAGAGCGCTAAACCGACAGAAGAGGGGCGCGTATTCGAGGCCGCTGCAGAGCTGTTTTCAGTACTGGCCACACCCATGCGCCTGCGGATTTTGAGCGCCCTGTGCGTACGTGAAAAATCGGTCAACGAGCTGTTGGCTGAGATTGACACCACGCAGCCCAACTTGTCGCAGCATTTGGCTGTTTTATTCCGTACGGGTGTGCTGGCCAAACGCAAGGAAGGCACCCAGGTTATCTATCGGGTACAGAGTGAAAAAGCCATCGCGCTTTGCCGCAGCGTGTGTACCCAGATTGCCATTGAGCTGGACGAGCCTGATGCCGTGCCTGCTGACGAGAAGCTGCTGCCGCCTAGGCTGGCCAAAGCCTGATACCCATACATCATGTTGAACCGATTTATCCAGCGCGCCCCTGAAAACTTCCTGACACCGGCTCAGATGCACGATGTCAGGGCGGGTCGCCGTGGCTTCCTGACGGGTGCCTTGCTTGCCGCTTCTGCTGCCGCATCAAGCCAGGCTAGGGCGCAGCAGGCTGGCGATCCGAATATCCTGAACCTGCCAGCGCACAGCAAAGGCCTGGGCCAGCCAGTAGCTGCTAGGCCTTACGGCCTGCCCAGCGAGTTTGAAAAAAACCTGCAACGCCGCGAAAGCCCTGGCCTGACCCGCGTTGGCCAAGCCAGTGTGAGTTTTTGTCCTTTGCAGGGGCTGTTCGGCATCATCACGCCGAGTGGCTTGCACTTTGAGCGGCATCACCAGGGCTGGTGGGATATTGATCCGTCCAAACATCGGCTGATGGTCAATGGCTCTGACGACACCATGCTCAAGCGCCCCATGGTTTTCAATATGGACGAGCTGATGCGCCTGCCCAGCATCAGCCGTATGCACTTTATCGAGTGCGGTGCCAATACCGGCATGGAATGGGGCAACACGGCGGTGCCGACGGTGCAGTACACCCACGGCATGCTCAGTTGCAGCGAGTTCACAGGTGTGCCGCTGCGCACACTGCTGGAGCTGTGCGGGGCAGACCTCAAGCGCGGCAAATTCGTGCTGGCTGAAGGAGCCGATGGCTCGGGCATGACCCGCACCATTCCCATGAGCCTCATCCTGAGTGGCGAGGTGCTGGTGGCCTATGGCCAGAACGGTGAAATGCTGCGGCCTGAAAACGGCTACCCGCTGCGCCTCATCGTCCCCGGTGTACAGGGCGTGAGCTGGGTTAAATACCTGCGCCGCATCGAGCTGGGCGACATGCCCTACGGCACCAAAGACGAAACCATTCATTACGTCGATTTGATGCCTAGCGGCCTGCACCGCCAGTACACCAGCATTCAAGAAGTGAAAAGTGTCATCACCTCGCCGAGTGGCGGACAGGTGCTGCTCGACAAAGGCTTTCACAGCATCACCGGCCTGGTCTGGAGCGGGCGCGGCAAGATCAAACGGGTCGATGTGTCGACCGATGGTGGTCGTAACTGGAAGGTGGCGCGGCTGCAAGGCCCGGTGCTTGACAAGTGCCTGAGCCGCTTCAATGCCGACTTTGTATGGGACGGCAAACCGACGATTTTCCAGAGCCGTGCGGTGGATGAAACCGGCCAAGTCCAGCCGACGTATCAGGCGCTGCGTGAAGTGCGGGCTTCGCGCAGCATCTACCACAACAACGCCATCCAGTCGTGGTTGCTCAGTGAAAATGGCGAGGTCAGCAATGTTCAGGTTTAAGCATCTAGCGCATCTGGCCAGTTTTTTTGTCTTCTCCGCAGCGCTGGTGTTGCCCGCAGCACATGCGCAGCAAACAAAGCTCAAAGCATTAGAAGGGATAGGCCGCACGGCAACTCCAGCAGAAATAAAAGCCTGGGACATCGATGTGCGGCCAGACTTCAAAGGTCTGCCCAAGGGCCAAGGCTCGGTTAAACAAGGTGAGGTGCTCTGGGAGGCGCAGTGCGCGTCTTGCCACGGCAGCTTTGGTGAGTCGTCAGCTCTTTTCACGCCGATTGCCGGCGGCACCACGGCTGAAGACCGCAAAACCGGGCGGGTCAGTGGACTGTTGCCGGGCTCCAACCAGCCGCAGCGCAGCACGCTGATGAAGGTATCGACACTGTCAACGCTGTGGGACTACATCAATCGCGCCATGCCCTGGAACGCGCCCAAATCACTGAGTGCCAATGAGGTCTATGCGCTGACGGCTTACATCCTTAACCTGAACAATGTGTTGCCAGCAGACTTCACCCTGTCCGAGCGCAACATCCGTGATGTGCAGGCCACGCTGCCCAACCGCAATGGTGTGACAACAGCACACGCCATGTGGCCTGGCAAGGAAATGGGCGGTAGCAGTCAGCATGATGTGCGGGGGGCAAGCTGCATGACGAATTGTGCGCTTGATGCCGCCATCGTGAAAAGCTCTTTGCCGGACTACGCCCGCAACGCCCATGGCAACCTGGCAGAGCAATCGCGCACGCTAGGCCCGGTTCGCGGTGTGGACACCACGCAGCCAGCTTCAAGTGCCTTTCAAGCCTCAAATAGCGGGCAAAAAAGGCTTGTAAGCCAATCAATACAGGCGCGACCAGCTACTGAAATGATAGCGAACTCGGCTGCCGTACCGGTTGCAGTCAATACCGCAGCCGTGACACCTTTGCTGCAAAAAAATGCCTGCCTGGCCTGCCATGGCATGGACAGCAAGCTGCTCGGACCGTCTTTCAAAGACATCGCCAACAAATACAAAGACCGCGCTTACGCGGTGAATTACCTGTCGGACAAAATCAAGGGTGGTGGACAGGGCGTCTGGGGCAGCATGCCGATGCCCGCGCAGACCTTGAGTGATGCCGAGGCCGCACAACTGGCGCGCTGGCTGGCGCAGGGTATGGTTCCGTAAAAGCGTGTTTAATCGGTTCAAGTTAAATAAGGAGTTCAACCATGGAACGTCGTGATTTTTTAGCCAGTGGTTCAAGCGCTACCGCTCTTGCTCTCGCTGCTATTTCGGGGCTTACACCAGCTCACGCGCAAACTGTTGTCAATGCGCCAGGCTGGAACAAGGCCGCTTTTGACAGCAAGACGCTGGCCGAAGCCGCCAAGGCCTTGGGCGCGACCAGCGCGCCAGTCGAGAGCAAAGAGTTGCTGATGCAGGCCCCGGAGATTGCCGAAAACGGCAGCGTGGTGCGTGTTGGTGCGCAAAGCAATATTCCCAACACCACGCAAATCTCTTTTGTGGTTGAAAAAAACCCGAGCGCGCTGGCTGCCAGCTTTGATATTCCGGCTGGTACCGATGCCAATGTGTCAACCAACATCAAGATGGGCCAGTCGTCCAATGTTTACGCGCTGGCCAAAGCCGGTGACAAATACTTCTATGCGGTCAAGGAAGTCAAAGTGACCTTGGGTGGTTGCGGCGGTTAAGTCTTCTTGCGCAACCCTTAGAGGCAATATTTCAAACACTTGAAGTTAGGAGAAAAACATGTCCGATCCGATGAGAATTCGCGCCCAGGCGCAAGGCGACAAAATTACGGTGCGTGTGCTGGTCAGCCACGAAATGGAAAGCGGCCAGCGCAAAGATGCTGCCGGTAAAACTGTGCCCGCTTGGTTCATTCAAAGCATCAACGCCACCTGGAACGGCAAAACCGTGATGAGTGCGCAGTGGGGCACAGCGGTGTCGAAAAACCCGTACATGCAGTTCAGCTTCAAGGGCGGCAAAGCGGGTGAGAAAGTCATCGTCAACTGGGTTGACAATCGCGGTGAAAAGCGCAGCGATGAAGCGGTGATTTCCTGAACCAATGGCAAACAAAATGAGGAGCACGCGATGAGATGTAATCTTTTGGGGCTGGCCATAGTGGGCCTGCTACCGCTATCTGCTGCTGCGCAAAAAAGCACAGCCGAAGGCATTGCCGAATACCGTGCCATGCTGGCTGATGGCAACCCGGCGGAGTTGTTCGAAGCCAGGGGTGAAGCCGTCTGGAAGCAGGCCCGCGGCCCGAAAAATGCCAGCCTCGCAAAGTGCGATCTGGGCAAAGGCCCCGGTGTTGTCAAAGGCGCTTTTGTCGAACTTCCGCGTTATTTTTCCGACACAGGACGCGTGCAGGACTTGGAGTCGCGCCTGCTGACCTGCATGGAAAGCCTGCAGGGCTTCAGCGCAGAGGCGATTGCCAAAACGCCGTTCGGCCGCGATGAGCAAAAGACCATGGAATCGCTGGTCGCCTATATTTCCGGCGAGTCACGCGGCATGAAGTTCAACTTGCCGCAAACCCATGCACAGGAAAAACTAATGTACGAAGTCGGCAAAAAGGTGTTTTACCAGCACGCCGGTCCGTATGACTTTTCCTGCGCGTCCTGCCACGGCGAAGACAACAAGCGGGTGCGCCTGCAGGACCTGCCGAACCTGACCAAAAACCCCGGTGCCAGCGAAGGTTTTGGCTCATGGCCGGCGTATCGCGTGTCCAGCGGCGACCTCTGGAGCATGCAGCGGCGACTGAACGACTGCTATCGCCAGATGCGCTTTCCGTTCCCGGGGTATGCCTCTGACGTCACCATAGCGCTGGGGGTGTACATGGGCGTGAACGGCAAGGGCGGTGTTTCCACGGCACCAGCCCTCAAGCGTTGAAACGAGAACAGGAAACATAGCCATGAAAAAAATACACAAACAGGCCAGCATGCTGGCCTTGAGCGTGCTGCTCGCCGGTTGTGCTGCCGGCCCCTCGCCGCAAGATGTCGCTGAAGCGACGCAGAAAATATTGAAGTCCTCGTTCCGCGATCAGGGCATTGCAAAAACTGCGTGGCTGGAACAAGACGCTTCCAACAAGGCTTGCTCGGAAGCCCAGGGCGCTGCGCTTGACGGGAAGCTGGCGAAATCCATCGAAGAGGCCAACCTGAAGACCGTGAAAATGCCTTCGGACGGCAAATTTATCGACGACTGGAAAGAGGGCGAGAAGATTGCGCAAAACGGCCGTGGCATGACCTGGACCGACCCCGCCGGTGCGGCCAATGGCGGTAGCTGCTACAACTGCCACCAGATCAGCAAAGAGGAGCTGTCCTTTGGCTCGATCGGCCCTAGCCTGTACAACTACGGCAAGC
>JBKJOH010000304.1:0-3741 GCA_046593295.1 Polaromonas sp.
GCAAGGCGTGGCCAACGCCTACCCCGCGTTAGCAGGCAACCGCGCAGTCGTGATGCCGCAAACCGCCAACCTCGTGCAAATCGTTTTAAACGGCGGCTACGCCCCCGCTACCGAAGGCAACCCCCGCCCCTACGGCATGCCGCCTTTCGTGCTGGTATTAAACGACAAAGATATAGCCGCGGTGCTCACCCATATTCGCAGCAGTTGGGAAAATCAGGGCGGCGCAGTATCTGCACTGGAGGTCAATCGCATCCGGGCTGGGGTTGGGCGATAGCGACTTGCACGCCAGGTACGTCAAACCTCAAACGCCGCAAAAAACTGCGCTGCATTCACGATGTCAACCCCTTTGTAGTGCTCTGCCTTCGGCAAGTGGCGCACGACTTGGATGGCTTTGGCATCTGGCCATTGGCTGCCGAAGTTGGTGAACGCTCTGGCAGGTGCGGCATCTGACAACTTGCATTCAATCATGTGGGTGAGCTTGGTACCAACAGACAGGGCAAAGTCAATTTCTGCGCCGTCTTTTGTTCGCAGATAGTGCAGGTCTGCTGGTTTGCCGTAAGCGTCTTGCTGGTAGTGGGTGTTTTTCAGCAGCATCAAGGCAGTGGCATTTTCAAACCGTGCGCCCATCAAAGTTTGCTGCTCATGGGCGCTTAACTCTTCGAGCGATTGCGTGCCAACCATGCCCGTGTCATAAAAATAAACTTTAGGCGCTTGCTGTAGTGACCGCGCAATGTTGTGATGCCAAGGCTGCACCAGGAAGATGATGTACAGCGCCTGCAAAATATCCACGTAACGCTTGATGGTCGGTTGTGACAGTTGCAAATCGCGCGCTAGCGATGCGAGTGAGAGCGGTGAGCCTACGCGGTCGCGCAGCAAATCGAGCAGCACACGCATACTACCCAGCTCCTGGATACGAGAAAACTCCAGCACGTCTTCACGCACCAAACCATCAGCGTACCGCATGCGCCAGCGCTGGGCATCGACATCGCTGTCAGCCAAAAACGGTTCTGGAAAGCCACCTCGTACCAGCAGTTTGGTCAACGCCTTTTCAGCGGTATCACCAGCTTCAAGGTTTGTAGCTGTCGCGCCAAACTCGCACCATTCACGAACCGAGATGGGGTGCAATCGCCAGCTTAAAAAGCGTCCAGCCAGTGACTCACCCGTTTGCCTGAAGGTGTCTATGCGGGCGCTACCGATCACCAGGATTTTCTGCCCTTCGGGTTTACCGTCAACGATGCCTTTGAGCCAATTCTTCCAGTTGGACATTTTGTGCAGCTCGTCCAAAACCAGCAAAGCAGCGTCAGGCTGCCAGCTTTGGCGCTCAATTTGCAGGCGGTCTCTGGCAATGTCGTGGTTCAAATACACACCTTGAGAACCCGCCTTGAGCAATAAACGGCTAAGTGTGGTTTTACCCACTTGGCGTGGCCCGGTCACAAACACCAGCTTGCGCTTCAAGTCGCGGGCGATGGGGTCGTCAAGGTAGCGTTGCATTCGACTATTTTAATGTACTTATTAAAATAGTCGCGACTTTTTTAATAATTGACTCAATAAAGTCAGAAAAATAAGAACGCCTGTCAATTATGTTTTTGTTGCCAGCCCACCGCTAGCATCTGCGTGCCAGAGGTGCCCAGAACTCTGGCAAACCACATGCGCATCAAGGCGCGTGCAGCGTCAGGTCTGTAAACGTGTAGGGGGCTGAGGGCACGGGTAGGGAAGGTGGCATGGGCGTTTAAGCTTAACAACGAGCGGCATAAAACTCGCACCCAAACTCTGACCAAAGCGCACTGAAGTGATTGCATGATTTCAACCGATAATTAACCCTTCAAACAACCGTAAACAACCGGAGAAAACCATGGCAAAAGGTCAACAAAACAGCGGCAAGATGGTCAAAAAACCAAAGAAAGACACCTCGCCACCGAAGACGGTGTCGCCAGACGCGGTGCGCCCAACCGTCGTCACCACGGTACCGCTCCGGGGCAAGCTGAAGAATAAGTAAGCGGTATGGTTGCCCAAAGTGGCTCGCCCCAGCCGGGGAATGAACAGCCAGCCAACCCGCTGCATGGCATCAAGCTTGAAGCCATCGTGACCGCGCTGGCCAGCCACTACGGCTGGGAAGGCTTAAGCCAGCGCATCAACATCCGCTGCTTTACCAGCGAGCCCAGCGTGGCATCCAGCCTGAAGTTTTTACGCAAAACACCTTGGGCGCGCGAGAAGGTTGAAGGCCTTTATCTTTTCATGCTGCGTGACATAAAACGCAGCAGTCCAGCGGTTCACAATTTCCCGCCGCCGCGTGGCTGAAGCGTTATTCCATTTCCAAATCATTTCTAGATTAGGCGCGAAGCCGCAGGCAGTGCTACAGCACGGCAAGGCGAAGCAACAACATATAGGAATGATTTAGAGATGGAATTAGAGCTTGTTCATGTTGATGACAGCCTGCTGGTGCTCAACAAACCCGCTGGCCTGCTGGCCGTTCCCGGACGCGGCGAAGACAAGCAGGATTCCTTAAGCCGCCGCGTACAACAGCTCTACCCTGATGCCCTGATCGTCCACCGGCTGAACATGGCTACGTCGGGTTTGATGCTGATGGCGCGCGGGCTCCAAGCGCAACGCGCACTGTCAAAATTGTTTGAAACCCGCGCAGTCCATAAACGCTACATGGCCGTCGTCGATGGCGACATGAGCTCTGTTGCGCACACCGCGGAAGATATAGACGGCTGGCATCTGATTGACATGCCCATAGCCCTGGACTGGCCGCGCCGCCCATTGCGCGTGATTGATGCCGTGTATGGCAAACCCAGCCAGACCCGCTGGCGCGCCGTGTCGTTTGATGCCGCCAGCAACAGCACGCGGGTCGAGCTGGAGCCGATCACCGGCAGATCGCACCAGTTGCGCGTACATCTAAAAGCCCTAGGGCATTCGATTCTGGGCGACGCACTGTATGCGCCTCTGACCGTACAAACCAAAGCGCTGCGCCTGCTGCTTCATGCGTGCGTGCTACAGTTTGAGCACCCGGTCAGCGGTGGGTTGCTGCGCATGGAGAACACAACGCCCTTTTAGCGCACAACTCCAGTAACAGTAAGGTGGCCAAGGTGTTCAACTGTTTATTCGCGAACAATCATGACGGGCAGATGGGCATGTGACAAAACCTGTGCCGCAACGCTGCCCAGAACCAGTTTTTTTAGCCCTTGGCGGCCATGCGAGCCCATGACGATCAGGTCTGCGCCCATGGATTGCGCGGTATCGAGAATGCCCTTGTAAACAGCGTGCCCCTCTACCAGCTTTGACGCCACCGGAATACCGCGTGCCTCGAACAGCCGTTTGGCCGCATTGAGGGTGGCATTTGCCTCTGCCGTAGCGGCTTGAAGGTATTCCGTTTGCCCGTAGGCAAAGTCAACCCCAACGTCCGTAAATGAGTAGTCGTCAATCACACTCACCACGGTAACCTGGCTTTTGAATGCCTCAGCCATGGCAATGGTTTTTTCAATCGCCTGGTTCGATGTGGATGAGCCATCGACTGGCAGCAGGATTTTATTGAACATGATGAAGCGCCTTTCAGAAAAGTGACATGCAGCAATCATTCCATCAACGACCGCCATCTATCTCTTTTAAACCATTGTCAGCCAAAAAGCTAGCACAAAATCAGGCCTCGATCTTCACGCCTTTCCAGAAGGCCACATGACCCTTGATATTGTCGGCCTCAGGTTTCGGGTCGGGGTAATACCAGGCGGCATCGGTGTTCAT
>JBKJOH010000334.1:0-6181 GCA_046593295.1 Polaromonas sp.
TTGAGGCGGCCGGCTATCTGTATGCCCTCATGCTGCTCTCTGGTGGGGGCTCACTGGCGCTGCAAAAGTCCAGCCACAGCCCCCCCGGCGTGCTGGCTTTGACGGAATTGCCCGCCAGCACATCGGCGCCCGAACTGACCAGCTGCCGGGCCGCACTTCACACACGACTGTTCCGCGGGCATGGCGGCGGCGAGTTCTTTCCTGTCCACCGAACCGTGGGGGAGTATCTGGCCGCCCAATACATCGTCAAGCGCATCAACGCCGGGCTGCCTGCAGGTCGCGTATTGGCATTGATGCTGGGTGAGGATGGGGGCGTGGTGCCCGAGCTGCGGGGGCTGCATGCCTGGCTGGCCGCCACTGCGGCAGGTAACTTGCGCATGGAACTCATTGACCGTGATCCGCTGGGGGTCATTCTTAATGGTGATGTGCGAAGTTTCACGCGCTCCGAAAAGCTGCGTGTGCTCGACGCCTTGAGCAACGAGGCAAAACGCTATACCTATTTCAGGACGCAAAGCTGGGACAGCCAATCCTTCGGCGCACTGGCCACAGCGGACATGGAAGAGGACTTCCGGATTCGGTTGAGGTCTGCCGACCGCAGTCCCGCGCACTTGGCGCTGGTCGATTGCGTACTGGATGCATTGGCGTATGGGCAAAACATGCCCAGGCTCAAAGCAGAGTTGGAGCAAGTCGTCCGGGACGCAAGTTATTGGCCAGGCTCACGAACCGAAGCTTTGCGGATACTTATTTCATTCGAACGCACCGGCGGCTATTGGTCAATAACGAAGCAACTGTTGGCTGACATTCACGCTGCCAACGTGGAAGACCCGGAGGATGAATTACTCGGCACGCTGTTGCAAGCGCTTTATCCGGGCCAAATTTCGCCGACAGAGTTGTGGACGTTTTTTAGACAACCAAAATCGGAAGTAATAGGAGCCACCTACTGGCGTTTTTGGCATGATTTGTCCGAAAAAAATGCGCGCCGTGATGACATTCCAGTTCTGCTCGATGCCTTGATTGCCAGCGCATACAAGCTTGACAACCAGCACGACCGCCTAGGCTCTTCAAATATTGTTGGCGAGCTTCTCGTCAAGGGCTTGAGTCAGCGAGGTACGCATCTGGAGACACCGCATTTGTATCGTTGGCTGTCGCTGGGGTTGGGGCCGCACTACCATTGCCCACTAGAAGCAAAACACAAACAGGCTCTTGGGCAATGGCTTGAAAGTCACCCCAACCAGTACAAAGCGCTTTTCGAATACGGCTTACATCTGCAAGGCGAATCGGAAAAATCCGGACGGGCCATGCTGTACCCAGTCCGCCAGCAGCTCTACGGTGCGCCGGAGCCTGGCGATGCCGAACAGTGGTATTTGTGCTTGGCTGAAAAAACGACCCATGCTGATCTACGTCATGAACTTGTCGTCGCTGCGTTTCACTTTGCCCAAGCCCAAAAGGGGATCGATCCCGCGCTTGAGCTGATCGGAGCATGGCGCACAGTTCAACCCGAGGACGACTCCTGGGTAGATGAGTTTCTGCAATGCCCTTACCCGCCCAAAGACGTCGATCAAGAGTTTATTGATTCAGAAATTGAGTATCGAAAACGCGTTCAAGAGGAAGAAAGGCAAAAGCTTGAATTCTTCCAGAGAACACTTCCAAGCTTTGACAAAGAGCTCGCTGACTTGGGAGCCTTGATTGAAATTAGCAACGCTTACCTCAATTTCTTTCACCGTTCAAGCGAAAAATCTGCCGAAGCTCGCCTTCTGGAGTTGCTGAATCAAAACCAGGAGTGGCAGCAATTGGCTCTGCAAGGTTTGCGCCAATGCCTGTTCCGCGCCGACTTGCCCTCTGCAAAAGAGATTGTTGAGCTCAATGCCCAAGGTCGCCGCTACAACTTGGCTACCCCCTGCCTGGCCGCCATGGAATTGCGCTACGCAGAAGACCCAGCGACAGCCCTCAATCTGCCCGAACCGGTTCTTGAGATGGTGGCGGCCTTTCGCCTGACCAACTACTACTACTCAACCCCCGACTGGTTCAAGCGTCTGGTTGCAACGCGAGCCAATATTCTGGCCAGCATCATGGGCTCGCTGATGAGTGCGCAAATAGCGGCAAAAAAAGAGCATGTCGATGG
Organism: Polaromonas sp.; assembly: GCA_046593295.1. GTDB lineage: Bacteria > Pseudomonadota > Gammaproteobacteria > Burkholderiales > Burkholderiaceae_C > Polaromonas. The sequence continues at coordinate 2,123 of JBKJOH010000334.1, forward strand.
TTTGTACGCGCTTGCACATGACCCGGACTATTCAGAAATCGGGAAACTCATTACCCCGTCGCTGCTCGGCAGCTTCCCCAGCAAGGCGCACAAGAATCAATTGCAAAGTCTGCGCCTTCTCATCGTTTCGCTCCTGGCCAGCCTGGAAAGAAGTGTCCAACTGAAAATAGTGGCCGGCAAACTTGAAGGCAAACCGAGCGATGTTGCACAACGCGTTTACTGGGTCACAGCAGGCTTGCAGCTTGCGCCCGATCTTTACCTCGAACCCGCCAGGCAATACATCACCCATACGCAGGCCCGCGCCAGTCATTTGATTGCGCTGGTTCATGATCGACGCGAACGGAACAGCCCGCAAACCGCACTGCCTGTTGCGGCAATCGAATTTTTGATCGAACTACTCGGACCGCGATGCAACCCAAGGTGGCCAGGGCAATCGGGCTTGGTAACACCTGCGATGGAGCTGGGTCGCTATGTAGAGGGGCTCGTTTCAACCCTGGCGGGCATGCATGACGAGGAGGCTAAACAAGCGCTGACTTCCTTGCTGCAGCAGAAAGACTTAAAGCCATGGGAAGACTCCCTGCGCCGAGCGATTTTTGACCAACGGATCACGCGGCGCAAGGCATTGTTCAAACCCGCTTCCGTGACGCAGGTCTGCTCCACCCTAGCCAACTTCAAGCCAGCCAATGCTGCTGACCTGTGGGCGCTGACGCTAGATCATCTGACGCAGCTAGCGCATGAAATTCGTAATGGCAATACCGATGACTATCAGCAATACTGGTCTGGATCTGGCCCAGAGCTTGAAAACAACTGCCGCAACAGACTGCTGTCGGATTTAAAAGTTCGGCTGGCCCCCCTTGGCATCAACGCTGAACCAGAAGGCCAGTATGCAGAAGGCAAGCGTGCCGACATCAAAGTCTCAGCACAAGGCCATCACATAGCGATTGAAATCAAACTCGAAAAGTCTGCCGACTTATGGAAAGCTATTTCAAACCAATTGCTCCCAAAATATATGCGAGAACTTGCGTCTGATGGCTATGGCATCTACGTCGTATTTTGGTTTGGAGGCACCTATCAACCGTCAGCTGAGGACGGCGGTACAAGACCCAAAATCGCTCAAGAACTTCAAGAGCGCTTACAAAAAACTGTGCCAACCGAATATGAGCGAAAAATTGCGGTACTGGTCATAGATTGCGCGCTACCCATTAGTAAAAAAAGCAAGACAATCGCAGCATGAACCAAGCCATATCTCTGCGGTTGGTGTCATCGCTTCGATTGCACACCGCCGTCTCAGCTGTTTTGATGGTTACTCTCTCGTTGTTATGCGACGCGAGTGAGGCCCAAACCGCACGCCTGCCAGCCGCCATCGAAAAAGCTCTCGCGCGTGCGCAGGTACCGCGCGATGCGGTGTCGCTGCTGGTCATCGACAGCTCCGGCAAACAGCCGCCGCGCCTGAGCTACCGTGCTGATGTGGCCATGAACCCGGCATCGGTGATGAAGCTGGTCACCACGTATTCAGCGCTCGACGCGCTGGGCCCGGACTTCACTTGGAAAACCAAAATCACGCTGGACGGCAACATGATCGGCGGCCCCGATGGCACGACAGGCAACGCGCTGTTGAACGGCAATATGGTGGTGCAAGGCGGTGGTGACCCCAAGCTGGTGGTCGAGCGCCTACAGGCCCTGTTGATGCAGGTGCAGGCCACTGGCGCGCGTGTCATTCACGGCGACATCGTGCTGGACCGCAGTGCCTTTGCGGTGCCCGCCACTGACCCCGGCGAGTTCGATGGCGAGCCGCTGCGGCCCTACAACGCGCGGCCTGATGCGCTGTTGATTAATTTTAAGTCGCTGGTGATGACCTTCACGCCTGACTTGCCCAGCAACCGCGCGCTGGTGCGCTTTGAACCACCGCTGGCCGGTGTGCAGGTGGCTGAGACCGTGCCCTTGGTACGTGTTGCCCGTTGCGGCGACTGGCGAGCTGAGCTGCGCGCCAGCGTCGACAACCCCAACAAAATAGATTTTCTGGGCAGCTATTCATCAGCCTGCGGCGAGAAGGTCTGGCCCAGCGCCTATGCCGACCCGGCCAGCTTTGCAGCGCGCGCGGTGGAGGGCTCATGGCGCTTGCTGGGCGGGCTGTTGACAGGTGTGGTGCGCGATGCAAGCAGCCAGGAGCTGGCCATGCTGCGCCAAAACCGCGCCACTGGAACGCTGTCGGGCGCAAAAGCCGCAGCGCAGTTTGAAGGCCAGTCGCTGCCGCTACTCGACGTGGTGCGTGATGTGAACAAATATTCAAACAACGTCATGGCCCAGCATCTTTTTCTGACGCTGGGGCTGCATGCCAACCTGGGCCAGGTCAAAAGCGGAACGCTGGAGTCAAGCCGGGTAGCACTGGCCAACTGGTGGCTTAAAAACCTGCCCAGCAGTGCAGCGCCCCTGATGGACAACGGCTCCGGCCTGAGCCGCCATGAACGCATCAGCGCCAGCAGTCTGTCAGCCCTGTTGATGCACGCGGCCAAAAGCCCGCGCGCCAACGACCTGGCTGATTCGCTGCCCGTTGCTGGAGTCGATGCCGCCATGCGCGAACGCGCCAAAGGCGTGGCGGGCCAGGCCTTTGTCAAAACCGGCTCGCTGCGCGACGTGGTGGCAATTGCTGGCTACGCCAACGGCCAGAGCGGCGCACGTTACATCGTGGTCGGCCTCATCAACCACCCGAATGCGCCAGCCGCGCGTGGCGCACTCGATGCACTGCTGGACTGGACTGTAAAGGAAGGCAAGCGCTGATGCTGAACCTGTTCTGGACCGACGTTGTCGGCTCACTCGCCGCCTGCCTGACCACGGTGAGCTTTTTGCCGCAGGCCTGGCACAGCTTCAAGACGCGCGATGTCAGCGGTGTGTCGCTCGGCATGTACAGCCTGTTCACGGCGGGTGTGGCGCTGTGGCTGGTTTACGGGCTGCTATTGGGCGCCTGGCCCATCGTGGTGGCCAATGTGGTCACGCTGGCTTTGGCGCTGGCCATTTTGTGGATGAAGCTCATGTATGGCCGTGCACAGAACACGGCAAAGTCCGGCAAAACTGATACAAAACACTGAAGTTTTCCCATTGAATGAAGGCTTACCACCCGAATAGTTGGTTTTTTGCCATGTATCAGAGGTAAAAGTTGCATCAATTGATGACACATTCAATCAGTCCCACTATTATCTTTTTTGGAGATGCGCAGGATTGCCAACAATCCTGCGCATCCTAAAATTCCTAGGGCGCGTGCAAGCAAGCATTGAAGCTTGCCGGCACTGCATCACGCCGCAGCGACTGATTTGGTTACCTTACTCATGACTATTTTCAAAAATCTGCTCAGTTCATCACGCACGTCCAAGGACGATGGAAAAGACACAAGGGCCAAAGATTCAGCGCGCCGGGAAGGGCCGGAAACCCTGCCGGTGAAGATGAACCTGGAAGAGCGCATGGCTTTTCGCCGCGAGCTGCTTTTTGAGGCCATAAAGGTCACCCTTAACAACAACTGCATCGCGCCCAATACCTACCGCTTCAAGGTCATACGTACCGACAAAAGAGGCCATTGCTATGGGGTCATGTTCGACATGTCACCTGACTTTATGACCAGCGAGCAGGGTCAGCACGGGCAGCTCACCAAGCTTGCTGCGGCGCTGACCAAAAATGCCCAAACCCGGTATGGTATTGTTGTAGGCGGTGTTTATTGGCGTGTCGACGAGACCCTGACAGCATCGGTGGCTGAGTGGGCTCGGCCATCGACTCCGGTGCCGCTTGCTGCGCCACAAAACCCGGTGGCTACCCATATCGAGAATGACGAGCACGTGACAGCCGAAGAGCTGGCCGAGTTTGAGGCCGCCTGGCAAAGTGACAGCGAGATACAGTTAGGTGACCGCACCTACTTCTCAGACACCGCGCCGCTGGGGGACGACTCGCACAAGAGCTAGTGTTTAATTGCGTAAGTTAACAATTGTATTTCTAAGTTGAGCGCCTTTGACTTCACGTTTTCTCCAGACGAATGGCGCGGCCGTTTTGTTGTAGTGGGTCACGAAAGCTTCG
>JBKJOH010000359.1:0-5086 GCA_046593295.1 Polaromonas sp.
CCTTCGCGCTTGAAGGCAAAGGTGCCGGCGGTGTAGGGGTAGCTGCCGGGCACGTTGTCCAGCATCAGCCACTTCAATATTTCGCCGTGGTCTTCGTACTGCGGCAGGGCCACCTTGCGGATGCTGGTGCCCGAGAGTGATTTGGTGGTCAGCGCGGTGCGGATTTCCTTGTCGCGGATTTTCACAACGTATTCATCGCCGGCATAGGCTTGCTGCATGGCTGGCCACTGGGCCAGCAGCGCCCTGGCATCGCCATCCATGCGGGCCTTGCGGTGGCCAGCCAGGTCGAGAGCGGCTTCAGCGGCGGGAGCGCGTTCGGGCTTGTCTTGCTTGAGCATGGTGGCGGCAGCTTTCAACTGCTGCACTTCACGCGCAAGTTGGGCCTGTGCGCGTGCGCGCTTTTTGTAGCCACGCACGGTGTCGCTGATCTCGGCCAGGTAGCGGGTACGGGCCGCAGGTATCACGGGTGTCTGGTTGGTGCTGTGGCGCACATTGACCGTTGGCAGGGCACCTTCGCCGAGTTTGAGTCCCAGTTCTGCAAGCCGGATTTTGAGGGACTGGTAAAGCGCCGTCACGCCGTCATCATTGAAGCGCGCAGCCATGGTGCCGAAGACCGGCATCTTCTCGGTCGGCGTACCCCAGGCTTCCTTGTTGCGCTGCACCTGTTTGCTCACATCGCGCAGCGCATCGAGCGAGCCCTTGCGGTCAAACTTGTTGATGGCGATGAACTCCGCAAAGTCCAGCATGACGATTTTTTCCAGCTGGCTGGCAGCGCCAAACTCAGGGGTCATCACGTACATGGGTACATCGACATGCGGCACGATGGCGGCATCGCCCTGGCCAATGCCGGAGGTCTCGACCACGATCAAGTCAAAGCCTGCGCACTTGCAGGCGGCGATCACATCGGGTAATGCCTGGCTGATTTCCGAGCCAAAGTCGCGCGTGGCGAGTGAACGCATGAACACGCGCGGACCAGCAGACCACGGATTGATGGCGTTCATGCGAATGCGGTCACCCAGCAGCGCGCCGCCGCTCTTGCGGCGTGAAGGGTCAATACTGATGATGGCTACGCGCAGCTTGTCGTTCTGGTCAAGCCGCAGGCGGCGGATCAGTTCGTCCGTGAGCGATGACTTGCCCGCACCGCCTGTGCCGGTAATGCCCAGCACCGGAATCTTTTTGGTGGCCGCCTTTTCCCGCAGCTTGCCGACCAATGCCGCGTCGATGCCCGCTGTGCGGGCTGAGCTATCGCCCCCCTTGTCATTTTTGCCTTCGGCAGAAACCTGGCGGTTTTCAAGCGTGGTGATGAGCTGCGCCAGCGCACGCCAGGCCATTTCGCCATGGCCTTCAATGGCCTTGATGTCTTTGGGCGCAAAGCCTGTCAGGTCTTTGTCGCAACGCATCACCATCTCGCCAATCATGCCGGCCAAGCCCATTTTCTGGCTGTCTTCAGGGCTGTAGATTCGCGTTACGCCGTAGGCATGCAGTTCGCGAATTTCAGGCGGCACGATCACGCCACCGCCACCACCAAACACCTGGATGTGTTCACCGCCACGGCTTTTCAGCAAATCGACCATGTACTTGAAATACTCGACATGCCCGCCCTGGTAAGAGCTGATGGCAATGCCCTGCACGTCTTCCTGCAAGGCTGCGGTGACGACTTCATCAACGCTGCGGTTGTGCCCCAGATGGATAACCTCTGCGCCCATGCTTTGCAAAATGCGCCGCATGATGTTGATGGCCACATCGTGCCCGTCAAACAGCGATGCGGCGGTGACAAAGCGCACCTTGTGCGTCGGACGGTAGCTGGCGAGCGCCTTGTATTCTGCGGAGAGATCGGTCATGGGGTTTTCCTGGACTGTGGCTTTGGCGGAAGGACAGCAAACAGGCGCTAAATGGCACCCGGAGCTTGTGATCTTACGTTTACGTAAACGTCAAGTCAATAAATCTGCTGAGAAGGTTTGTGAGTACGGGTTAACCCGCATACTGCCACGATTTGTCGCAATCCGTTGCACCGTTTGAGTGTGCATGAAATATTTTTGATGGTCGCTTAAAAAATCTTCATGGGGTGGGCGCTAGCATTCCTGTCGGTTTGCTGAAAACACTGAGGCAAATTTCTGCTAACTAGGATAAATTAGAGGGTTGTCATCAGGCAGCAAGACCTGAGGCGGTGTGCTTGAGCATTTGCTCAAGATTGCCAAGCATGATGCGACATTTTTTATCAACCCTGGAGACTTCCCAATGAACATTCGTTTTGCAAAACTGGCAGCACAAACTGCTATCGCCTCGGCCGTATTCAGCATGGCTGGTTTGGCCCTGGCTGCCGACCCGATCAAAATTGGCGTGACCGGCCCCTTCACGGGTGGCTCGTCGTCCATGGGTGTGAGTATGCGTGACGGCGTAAAGCTGGCCGTGGACGAAATCAACAAAGCCGGCGGCGTGATGGGCCGACAACTGCTGATCGTTGAACGTGATGATGAAGCCAAAAATGAGCGCGGTGTGCAGATTGCGCAAGAGCTCATCAACAAAGAAAAAGTCACTGCAGCGGTGGGTTACATCAACACCGGCGTGGCACTTGCGTCACAGCGTTTCTTCCAGGAAGCCAAAATTCCGGTGATGAACAACGTGGCCACCGGCTCCATCGTGACCAAGCAGTTCCCGGAGCAAAAAGAAAACTACATCTTCCGCAATGCCGCGCATGACAGCATTCAAGCGCCCATGATTGTTGAAGAAGCCGTGACCCGCCGTGGTTATAAAAAGGTCGCCATTTTGGCCGACTCCACCAACTACGGCCAACTCGGTCGTGCCGACCTGGAAACTGCACTGAAAGCCAAAGGCATCACTGCCGTCGCCGTTGAAAAGTTCAACATCAAGGACGTTGACATGACGGCCCAGTTGCTCAAGGCCAAGGTCGCTGGTGCTGAAGTCATCCTGACCTACGGCATTGGCCCCGAGCTGGCGCAGATCGCCAACGGCATGACCAAGCTGGGCTGGAAAGTGCCGATGATCGGCAGCTGGACCTTGTCCATGGCCAACTTCATCGACAATGCCGGTCCTGGCGGCGAAGGTGCGCGCATGCCGCAAACCTTTATTCAGGAGCCGACTACGCCCAAGCGCCAGTCTTTCATCATCAATTACCTGAGAACCTTCAGCCCGAAGAACGCACGTATTGATTCGCCCGTGTCGGCTGCACAAGGTTATGACTCGATCTACTTGCTGGCAGCAGCTATCAAGCAGGCTAACTCAACCGATGGTTCAAAAATTCGCGAAGCGCTTGAGAACTTGAAGACCCCGGTTGAAGGCGTTGTGACGACTTACACCAAGCCGTTCTCTGCCACCGACCACGAAGCCATTACCGCTAACATCCCAGTGTTTGGTGAAGTCAAGGGCCAAAAAGTGGTTTACGCCTACCCTGATGACCAGAAGAAGGCTTCTGAAGTTCGCGTAAAGAAGTAATTCTCGCGGTTTGAATTTTTGAACCATAGCACCGCGCTCGCCATCCCGGCCAGCGCGGTGTTTTTTTAATCTTTCGGAAATTTGCCCCATGGAAATCCTGCTTCAACTTATCTACAGCGGCATCGCGCTCGGCATGATCTACGCCGTTATTGCGTTCGGCTACCAATTGACGTTTCAAACGTCTGACACGCTGAACTTTGGCCAGGGTGATGCGCTCATGCTGGGTGCCATGGTCGGGCTGACGCTTGTCAACATGGGGGTCAACTACTGGCTCATGCTGCCGCTGGTGATTGTGTTTGGTCTGTTTCAGGGTGGTCTGGTCGAGCGCATTGGCGTGCGCCCGGCTATCAAGATCAAAAGCGAGTTCGGCTGGATCATGTCCACGATTGCGCTGGGCATTATTTTTAAAAACGTGGCTGAAAACATTTGGGGCCGTGATGACTTGAAGTTTCCATCGCCACTGCCAGAGGCTCCCCTAAAAGTGTTCGGTGCCAACGTGTTGCCGATGGAGATTTTGGTCGTCGTCGGTGCTGTGCTGATGATGCTGGCGGTGGAGTTTTTTAACCGCAAAACGATTTATGGCAAAGCCGTGGTGGCTACCTTTAATGACCGTGACGCGGCCAAGTTAATGGGCATCAACACCGGCTTGGTGATTACCTTCTCGTACGCGCTGTCGTCGGCTACCGCAGGTTTTGCAGGCGCTTTGATTGCACCGCTGACATTGACCGGTGCCACCATGGGCGCTGTGCTGGGCCTCAAAGCATTTGCAGTCGCCATCATTGGTGGCCTGACCAGTGGCATGGGCATTATCGTGGGCGGCATTATCTTGGGCGTGGCTGAAACCACGACCGGGTTTTATATTTCCACCGGTTACAAGGATGTACCCGGCCTGGTGCTGTTGCTGCTGGTGCTGGCCTTCAAGCCGGCGGGTTTGTTTGGTAAAACAGCCATCAAGAAAGTTTGAAGATGAACCGGAAGACATTGATCGCGGCCATCATGGGCCTGGTGCTGCTTGGGGCAGCGCCGCTGTACATTGGCAACCCGTATTACATCCACATGCTCGGCACCATCATGATCTATGCCATCTTGCTGTACGGGCTGGACATCGTGGTCGGTTATACCGGCCAGGTCTCGCTGGGTCACGCCGGCCTGTTTGGTGTGGGCTCCTACACCGCAGGCGTGCTGTTCCTGAAGCTGGGTGCGCCGCTGTGGGTCATCATTCCGGCCAGCATTGCGGTGACTGCCAGCTTCGGCGCGCTGTTGGCGCTGCCCGCGCTGCGCGTGACCGGCCCTTATCTGGCCATGGTGACGCTGGCTTTTGGCACCATCATCCAGATTTTGATCAACGAGATGACTTTTCTGACGGAAGGCCCACTCGGCATCACGATTCCCAAGCCCTCAATCTTTGGCGAAAAGCTCAGCGAGCATGGTTTTTACTGGTTGGTGTTTGCGCTGATGGTGATCTCGCTCATCGTGGTGCATCGCATTTTGAAGTCGCAGCTGGGTCGCGCTTTTGAGGCGCTGCGCGGTAGCCCGGTGGCATCTGACTGCATGGGCGTGTCGGTGTACCGCTACAAGGTCTATGCATTTGTCATCAGCGCCGGCTTTGCCGGCTTGTCCGGTTGCTTGTATG
>JBKJOH010000361.1:0-8311 GCA_046593295.1 Polaromonas sp.
GTGGAGGGTTTTATCAAAGCCAACCAGCCAGGCATGACGGTGAAGGTGGTACCTTATATTGCGGGCGCAGCATCTGGCGCAACACCTAGTGGTTCTCCAAGCAGTTCTGCAACTGTATCGCCCGCCAAACCAGGCTCTCCGGCTTCTAGATAGGTAGCGGCTGCATGTTTTCCAAATTCTTTATTAAGCGCCCGATTTTTGCGACCGTGCTGTCGCTTTTCCTCGTGCTTGCAGGCCTGGCGGCGATGCGGATTCTGCCGATTTCGCGCTACCCTGAAATATCGCCACCCGTAGTCAATGTGCGGGCCATCTACCCCGGCGCATCGGCGGAGGTGTTGGAGGCGACCGTGGCTGCGCCGATTGAACAGTCCATCAACGGTGTGGAAAGAATGCTGTACATGGATTCCACCTCGTCAGGAGATGGCGTGGTGGGGATCAACGTCACGTTTGATGTGGGCACAAACCTGGACATCGCAGCAGTTAACGTCAACAACCGCGTGAATCAGGTACTGTCCAAACTGCCGCAGGAAGTGCAGCGCCAAGGCGTGACGGTGGCCAAAAGCTCTGCCAACTTTATGGTGGTGGTTGCGGTGTATTCGCCCGATGATCGCTACGACTCGCTGTTTATTTCCAACTACGTTGCGCAGAACATGCTGGACGCTGTCAAGCGTGTGCCGGGCACGACCAACGTTCAGATTTTCGGTGCGAAAGACTATTCCATGCGCATCTGGCTGCGGCCTGACCGCATGGCGCAGCTGGGTATCACGGTGGCAGATATTACTGGCGCCGTCACAGAGCAAAACGCCCAATATGCTGCAGGCAAAATTGGCGCTCCACCGGGCAACACCGAAGAGCTAACGCTGACGGTTACCGCCAAAGGCCGCCTGTTGGAGCCTGAGCAGTTTGCCAACATCGTGGTGCGCAGCGGTGACAAGGGGGCCATCGTCCGCCTGAAAGATGTTGCACGGGTAGAACTCGGCAGCAAAGACTATAACTTTTATGGCCGCTTCAATGGTCACGCGTCTGTGCCGATTGGCGTGTTTTTGCAAACCGGTGCCAACGCACTTGACACACGAGCTGCGGTTGAAAAAACCCTGCAAGAACTCAAAGCCAAGTTCCCTGAAGGTCTGACCTACGCCACCCCATACGACACCACGCCATTTGTGTCTGAGTCGATCAAAGAGGTACTTAAAACGCTGGGCGAGGCGATGGTGCTGGTGTTTTTGGTGGTGTACCTTTTCTTGCAAAGCTGGCGCGCCACCATCATTCCGGTTCTCGCCGTGCCGGTATCATTAATCGGCACTTTAGCGGGCCTGCATTTGCTGGGATACAGCATCAACACACTCACGTTGTTCGGCATGGTACTGGCCATCGGTATTGTGGTCGACGATGCGATTGTGGTGCTGGAGAATGTTGAGCGGCTCATGCACGAAGAGGGGTTGAGTCCGTACGATGCGTCTATCAAAGCCATGCAAGAGGTAACACGCCCCGTGGTAGCGATTGTGCTGGTACTGTGCGCGGCGTTTATCCCGGTGGCTTTTTTGGGTGGCCTGGCGGGTGAGTTGTACCGGCAGTTTTCCGTCACCATCACGATTGCGGTGGTATTGTCGGGCATCGTAGCCTTGACCTTGACGCCTGCGCTCTGCGCGGTGCTGCTCAAACCGGGGGCGGAACGCAAGAACAAATTTTTCAGTTGGTTTAACCACAGTTTTGACCGCTTCACCCGCCGCTACACGCGCGGTGTGGCGTTCTTTTTAAAGCGTGGTGTGCTCGGGCTGCTGTTGTTTGTCGGCATGGGCGCGTTGACAGGATTGCTCTACAGCCAGGTACCCGGCGGCTTAGTGCCGGATGAAGATCAAGGCTATTACATCGGCGCGGTGATTTTGCCCGAGGGCTCATCGCTGGAGCGTACCAACGCGGTGGTGAAAAAAGTTGAAGCAGCCATGTCACCGAACAAAAATATTGAAGCTGTCTTCAGTTTGGTGGGGCTCAACTTTTTGGGAGGTGGCGGCTTGAAGTCGTCTGCGGCCACGATGTTTTTCCCGCTCAAGCCTTGGGGTGAACGCACCCAGTCGGCTAAAGAGCTTGTGGGTGAAACATTCATGAAAACAGGCAGCATCAAAGAAGGCTTGCCGCTAGCCTTTGCACCGCCAGCCATTCAGGGCTTGGGTCAGACCGGCGGCTTTGAGTTCTTTTTGCAGAACAAGGGCGACGGTGGGGTGCGCAGACTGGCGCAGTTTTTACCCACGCTGCTGGCTGAGGCCAACAGGCAGCCTGAACTGCAAGGCGTGAAAACTTTGTGGCAGGCCAATTCGCCTCAAATCTTGGTGAACGTCGACACGGAAAAAGCACGCGCCTTGGGCGTTGCCATAGGCGATGTTTACAACACGCTGGCTGCCACACTGGGGAGCTATTACGTTAACGACTTCAATAAAAGCGGGCGTATCTACCAGGTGCTGATGCAGGCCGAGGGCGAGTTTCGCGCCAAGCCTGACGACATTGGCGCGCTGTATGTGCGTAGCAAAACCGGTCAGATGGTGCAAATCCGTTCACTCTCAGAAATCAAATTTTCCAGCGGGCCAGACTCGGTGCAACACTTTAATGCATTGCCGTCGATTCAGATTTTGGGTGACCCTAAACCGGGTTACAGCTCTGGTCAGGCGATAGCCGCGATGGAGCGTGCCGCCGCAGCGGTACTGCCGTCAGACATGGCCTACGACTGGGGCGGGTCGGCCTTTCAACAAAAGCGCAGCAGCGGCGCGGCGGGCCTGGCGCTGGCCGCAGGTTTTGTGATGATCTTTTTGATTTTGGCTGCGCAGTATGAAAAGTGGACGCTGCCGTTGTCGGTGCTGCTGGCTTTGCCATTTGGCATTTTTGGCGCGCTGCTGGCGGTGTACTTGCGCAAATTCACCAACGACGTATATTTTCAAATCGGCTTGGTCACGTTGCTGGGCCTGTCAGCCAAAAACGCAATTCTGATTGTGGAATTTGCAATGGTCAAAGTGCATGAGGGCATGACCCCGGTAGCCGCTGCACTTGAAGCTGCGCGCCTGCGCTTCAGGCCGATTTTGATGACCTCACTGGCCTTTATTTTGGGTGTGATGCCACTGGCTTTTTCAAGCGGCGCAGGGGCTGCTGCACGTCAGTCTATTGGCACAGGCGTGCTGGGCGGTATGCTGGCTGCTACTTTTTTGGCAATCTTTTTGGTACCGCTGTTTTTCAAGCTGGTCAATGACTGGCACTTTCGCAGCAAGCTGGGGGACTACGACGGGTTGAAGCGCAATGTGCCGGGACATGACTACGGCAACGGAAACGGTACGAGCGCGGGGGTGCATGATGCGAAGTAAAAGAAAATTGACGCCTGTTTTTACAGCTGCTTATGTAATGCTTTTGGGTGGTTGCATCTCTATGACGCCTCAATACCAGCGGCCCGTAGCGCCTGTAGCCAACCAGTATCCGGTTACGACTGTGCCTGGTTTTGCGATTGTTGCCTCTACAACACCTGCCGCAGACATCGAGTGGCAAAGTTTTTTCAGCGACGCCAAGCTCAATCAACTGATTGGCATCGCGTTGAAAAACAACCGCGACCTGCGCATTGCCGTGCTCAATATCGAGCAGGCCAGAGCGCAGTTCCAGATCCGCCGTGCTGACCAGTTTCCGACGCTCAACGCGCAAGCCAGCGGCCTGCGCCAGCCCAACACAAACGGCAATGGCAGCATCACCAGCCTCTACACCGCAGGCCTTGGCATCACCGCCTATGAGCTTGATTTTTTTGGTCGCGTGGCCAGCCTCAAAGAAGCCGCGCTGGCGCAATACCTGGCGACGGAAGAAGGGCGCAAAAGCGCGCAGATCAGCCTGATTGCCCTTGTCGCCAACACCTACCTCAGTGTGCTTGCCGATGTCGAGCTGCTCACCATCACAGAGCAAACGCTGGTGACGCGGCAAGAGTCCCTGCGCCTGGGCAAACTGCGCTTTGACAACGGCGTGACATCCGAGCTGGATGTCCGCCTGGCCGAGTCCCTGCTGGAGGCCGCCAAGGCAACGCAGGCCCAGCTTGTACGCCAGCGCGCGCTGGACCTCAATACCTTGACACTGCTGCTCGGCCAGCCGCTGACGGCTGAAATGCTCCCAGACATGCGCCCAAGTAAAGGCTTTGCTGATGCGTCCATGATGGCCGACGTCCCCGCAGGCCTGCCTTCAGACCTGCTCACGCGTCGCCCCGATGTGCGCCAGGCCGAGCAACTGCTGCTGGCATCGAACGCCAACATCGGTGCAGCGCGTGCGGCCTTCTTCCCGCGTATCTCGCTCACCGCCAGCGCAGGCAGCGCCAGCAACAGCCTGTCAGGCCTGTTCAAAAGCGGCTCTTATGGCTGGACACTGGCACCGAGTTTGGTGCTGCCGATTTTTGACTTTGGCCGCAACCAGGCTGGACTCGATACCGCCAACGCCAGCCGTGATATCGCCATCGCCCAATACGAAAAGTCGATTCAGACGGCGTTTAAAGAAGTTGCGGATGCGCTGGCAGGCCGCGCCACGCTTGACGAGCAACTGCGCGCCACCCAGGCCCAGGCCAATGTAGAAGGCGCGCGCTTCAAGCTGTCTGATCTGCGCTATCAAAACGGTATCGCCAGCCAGCTCGATCTGCTCGATGCCCAGCGCTCACTTTTCACAGTCCAGCAAGCCGTGGTGCAAACCCGCCTGGCCCAGTTGCAAAGCCAGGTCACGCTGTACAAAACGCTGGGTGGTGGCTGGAAGAATGATGCCCCTACTGCTGGTACGCTAAACCGCTAGGCAGGCCAGAGCATTTTCATATTGGATGCTATAAAATCAGTAGCTGTTCACGCCCGTATTTATTGGCTTGCAGCCATTTTTTGCACCTGAAGATGCCTGTTTTTAGTCTTTTTGGCGTTCAAAAAGGCTGGTTTTTCAAAAACACGGGCGCTTCATTCTCTTTACCCGCTTCACCCGCTTCACCCGTTCTATCCGCTCAAAGCCTTCATGTCTACTTCTTCCGTCATCACAACCGCCCCTACTATTTCCTGGACGGAGGGCGGCGAGACGCGTTCTGCGCTATGGCGCTCCGAGCGCGGCAGTGCGCCGCCTAAGCGCGTGGTGCTGGCCGACGACACGCTGAGTGCCGACAGCGCCTATCGCCTGGCTTGTGAAGGCACGGGCCTGCTGTGGCGCGGCGATTTTCAAAATGCCCGTTTGCTGGTGCAGGCGCTGGCTCGCCGCACAGATAAGCCTGCAAAAGTCAAAGCTAAAAAAGCCCAAGACAAATCGCCACAGCCTGAAGCTGCACTGCCCATGACGGCAGAAGCCTTCCACCTGCACCGCCAGGCGCAAGCGCAACGTGCGCGGGTGCTCGGCATGGTGTTGATTCCTTTTGATGCCGATTACGCCATACCGTTGCGCCGCGCACCGGATGCTAAAAAAGCTTGCACCCAAGCGTGGGGTGCAGCTAATGCCGAGTCAGTTGCATCAGTAGCCTCGCTGCGTGAACTCATGGGCTTTATCAGCGCGCATGAGTGGCGCAAAAAAGGCGTTGAGATTGCAGCGCTGGGCGAGTTGCCCGTTGTCACGCACAACCGCATTCATCCGCACTACGGTGTGTTCTCGCCGGTGCGGGGCGAATACATAGCGCTGGTCAAAGAGGCGTTGATACAAAAGCTTCAGAAGAAATCGATTCCGCTGGCATTCGACATCGGCACTGGCACAGGCGTGCTGGCAGCGGTGCTGGCACGCAACGGTGTTGAGCAAATCGTTGCAACCGACCAAGACCCACGGGCACTGGTTTGCGCGCGTGACAACCTGCTGCGCCTTGGCCTGACAAGCCAGATCAAACTGGCCGAGGTTGACTTGTTCCCTGAAGGCCAGGCACCCCTCATCGTCTGCAACCCGCCATGGCTGCCAGCGCGCCCCGGCTCGCCGCTGGAACATGCGGTGTACGACGAAGGCAGCACCATGCTGCTGGGTTTTTTAAACGGCCTGGCGGCGCATCTTTCGCCCGCTGGTGAGGGTTGGCTGATTCTGTCTGATCTGGCCGAGCATCTTGGCCTGCGCACGCGCACAGAGCTTTTGGCAGCGATTGAAAGCGCCGGCTTGAAGGTGCTTAGCCGCATGGACGCGCAGCCGCAGCACCCCAAAGCCAGCGATGCCAGCGAAGCACTGCACGCAGCACGCGCGGCAGAGGTGACATCGCTCTGGCGACTCATAGTCAAATAAATTTTTGACATGACCATACTACTCGCGCCGATGGAAGGTTTGCTGGACTTTGTTCTGCGCGATGTCCTGACGCGAGTTGGCGGCATTGACCGTTGTGTGTCCGAGTTCATTCGCATCACCGATCAGCTTTTACCCGAGCGCGTGTTCACCCGTATCGTGCCCTAGCTGCTGAGCGGCGGACGCACCTTTGCTGGTGTGCCGGTGCGCGCGCAACTGCTGGGGTCTGATCCGGTGTGCTTGGCAGAAAATGCGGCACGGCTCGCTAGCCTTGGGCCTGATGGCATTGACCTTAATTTTGGTTGCCCGGCCAATGTCGTCAATCGTCATGGCGGTGGGGCATCGCTGCTCAATGAGCCCGAAACCATACACGCCATCGTTGTAGCCGTGCGCCGCGCCGTGCCCGCGCACATGCCGGTATCAGCCAAGATGCGGCTGGGCTATATGGACGATTCCCGCGCGCTGGAATGCGCGTTGGCGATTGCCGACGGCGGTGCCAGCGAGGTGGTGGTACATGCCCGCACCAAGGCGCAGGCCTATCGCCCGCCGGCGTACTGGGAGCGCATTGCAGACATTCGTGCAGCGGTAACCATACCGGTAGTGGCCAACGGCGAGATATGGACTACTCAAGACGCACGCCGCTGCCGCGAGTTGTCAAGCTGCGACATGCTGATGATTGGCCGTGGTGCGGTGACCGACCCGGGGCTGGGTCTGGCCATCAAGGCGGATATGAAGGCCACCCCGAACGCCGCTCCTAACGTCCATAGGCAAGGCATCAGCACGCCAGGTCAACAAGGCATCACATGGCCCATGCTGGTACCGCTGCTGGCTGACTTTTGGCACATCGTCTGCACCCGGCTTGATGCGCGCTCAAGGGCAGGGCGGCTCAAGCAGTGGCTGAATTTTCTGCGTCGGCGATTTCCCGAGGCCGAGGTGGCCTACCAGTTGCTCAAGACGATCAATGATCCGGCGTTGATTGACGAGTGGCTGGCTAGCATGGTGCATTCATTGCCCCATCATGCCCCAGTTGATTTCCTTAAGACTTCTTAACGTAAATTGATGTCAATTGATGTCAATTGATGTCGATTAGCGTATATTAGCGTCGATTAAGGTCGATTAAGGATACAAACCGCGCAACTCTCGCGTGTGCAGTATCCGCTTGCAAGCCACAATAAACGTCGCGGTACGCAAGCTGACTTTCTGGTCGGTAGACACGGTCCATACCGCCGCAAAGGCGTGCTTCATGATCTTCACCAGCCGCGCGTTGATCTCGTCTTCATCCCAGAAGAAGCTTGAGAAATCTTGCACCCATTCAAAGTAGCTCACCGTCACGCCGCCTGCGTTGGCAATCACGTCTGGCAGTACCAGGATGTTGCGCTCTTGCAGTATGTCGTCTGCCGCAGGTGTGGTCGGGCCGTTCGCGCCTTCAATAATCATGCGGGCCTTGATGCGGCCTGCGTTTTGTGCGGTGATCTGCTGCTCCAGTGCGGCGGGTATCAGGATGTCGCAGTCCACGTCCCAGAAACTGTCGTTGGCAATGACTTCTGCACCCTTGAATCCACTAATGCTGCCCGTGTTTTCTACGTGTTTGAGCAGCGCTGGTACATCAAACCCGGCCTCGCAGTAAATCGTGCCGGCATGGTTCTGCACTGCCACGATACGGCTACCTGCTTCGGCAAACAGTTTGCCAGCCACGCCGCCCACATTGCCGAAACCCTGCACGGCGATACGTGCGCCGGAAATCTCCAGCCCGATGTGATGTGCCGCCTCGCAGCCAACCGTGAACACGCCGCGTCCCGTGGCCTCACGCCTGCCAAGCGAGCCGCCCAGGTCAATCGGCTTGCCCGTGACCACGCCGGTAGCGGTGGAGCCGGTGTTCATCGAATAGGTGTCCATCATCCACGCCATGATCTGCTCGTTGGTGTTCACGTCAGGCGCGGGGATGTCCTTGTTGGGCCCGATGATGATGCCGATCTCGCTGGTGTAGCGGCGCGTCATGCGTTCGAGTTCACCAAGCGAGAGCTTCTTCGGGTCGACACGGATGCCGCCCTTGGCGCCGCCGTAAGGAACGTTGACGGCAGCATTTTTC
>JBKJOH010000045.1:0-2861 GCA_046593295.1 Polaromonas sp.
CAAGCCCCAAGCCCCAAGCCCCAAGCCCCAAGCCCCAAGCCCCAAGCCAATCCGACCTCAACCTCCTAAGGCTAATTGAACAATAACTTGTACAATGTCCGAATGCAAGCCATCACCTACTCCGAAGCGCGCAACAACCTCGCCAAGCACCTTGATAGGGTGGTTAACGACAGCGACATCACCATCATCACTCGGCAAAAGGCCGAGCCTGCGGTGCTGATGTCTTTGCGTGAATACGAGTCGTGGAAAGAAACGCTGTTTTTGCTGCGCGGCAAAAATGCGGCGCGTTTGCTCAAGTCGGTCGATGACATTAACAACCGTCGCAACATCACGCCGCGCGAGTTAATTGACGAATGATTCTGGCCTTCCACCCCCAGGCGTGGGACGACTACCTTTATTGGCAGCAAAACGACAAGCACTTGCTGCGCAAACTCAATCAACTGATTCGTGACATTCAGCGTGACCCGTTTGACGGCTTGGGTAAACCCGAGGCGCTAAAGGGTAACTTGTCGGGCTATTGGTCAAGGCGCATCACAGACGAGCACCGCATTGTTTACAAAATCAACGACGACGAAATTGTCGTGGCGCAATGCCGTGGGCACTATGAATAAACCGAACAGCCAAGTAAAACCGACCAGCGGTGATTCAGCCAAAGCCGAAGTGCGCAGCGTCACGGTTACCGAAGACTACGTTGGTCAGCGGCTCGACAACTTCTTGATGCGCGAGCTTAAAGGCGTACCTAAAACCCATGTTTACCGCATCATCCGCAGCGGCGAGGTGCGCGTGAACAAGGGCCGGGCGCAGGCCGATACACGGCTTGAGTCTGGCGATGTGCTGCGATTGCCGCCCGTGCGCACGTCGGAGCGGGCGGAGCAGAAGGCCGAAGCCATGGCTCATGTGGTTGCGCGCCACGGTGCGACTTCAACGGTGGGTGGCTACGCCCCTGCGGCGGAGTTTCCGATACTTTTTGAAGACGATTTTGTGCTGGCCATAGACAAGCCCGCAGGCGTGGCTGTGCATGGCGGCAGTGGCGTGAGCTTTGGTGTGATTGAGCAGTTGCGCATGGCGCGGCCCGAGGCGGATTTTTTAGAGCTGGTGCATAGACTGGACCGCGAGACCAGCGGCATACTGCTGATCGCCAAGCGGCGCATGGCGCTCAAGCTGTTGCAAGAGCAGTTCAGAGAGCGCGAGACCGACAAGGTGTACTTGGCCCTCGTCAAAGGCGACTGGGCCCCGAACAAGCGCGTGATCGACAAGGCGCTGCATAAGTACTTGATCGAGGGAAAGGCGGGCACCTCCGGTTTAGGCGAGCGCCGGGTCAAGATCGTGCCGAACGAGCACCCTGACGGTATGCGCTCGGTCACGCTGGTCAAGGTCAAGGCGCAAATTCCGGCGAATGCCGTGTTACCCCATACGCCGTTCACGCTGCTAGAAGTGACCATCAAAACCGGTCGCACGCATCAGATTCGTGTTCATCTGGCGGGCGAGGGCCACCCGATTGCCGGGGACGACAAATATGGTGACTTTGAATTGAACAAAGCACTGCAAAAAAGCACGCCGGGTGCGCCCAGTTTGAAGCGCATGTTTCTGCACGCCTGGAGCCTGAAGTTCAACCACCCCAAGCTGCGTAAAGTCATTCATTTGCAGGCGGCGCTGCCTGATGAATTGCAGCAGTTTTTGCCTCATCGTGTAGAGCTTGCACCGAGCTAGGCCGGGTGACAATATCGCTATGCCCACTCAATCATCCATTCGACACTTTGACCTGATTGCCTTCGACTGGGACGGCACACTGTTTGATTCGACCAAAATCATCGTGCGCTGCATTCAGGAAGCGGTGCGCGATGTGGGCGGCACGGTACCGACTGATGAGGCTGCAGGCTATGTGATTGGCCTGGGCCTGCGGCAGGCACTGGCCCACGCCGCGCCAGACGTGCCGGTTGAAAAATACCCGGTGCTAAGTGAGCGCTACCAGCACCACTACGCGGCGCATACCGATGACCTCAGCCTGTTCGATGGCGTGCTGCCCATGCTGGCCAGCCTGAAGGCGCGCGGCCATTTGCTGGCGGTGGCCACTGGCAAGTCACGGCGCGGGTTGGATGACGCGCTCAGGCGCGTCGAACTCAAAGGTGTGTTTGATGGCTCCCGCACAGCGGACGAAACAGCCGGTAAACCCAATCCCTTGATGCTGATTGAGCTGATGCGCGAGTTGGGTGTGGTGGCCAGCCGCACCCTGATGGTTGGCGACACCACCCACGATTTGCAGATGGCCGTCAATGCAGGCTGCTCCAGCGTTGGTGTGAGTTACGGCGCGCATGAGCCGCAGGTTTTTGCCGCCCTGAAGCCCTTGCATGTAGCGCATTCCGCCCGAGACTTGGGAGTCTGGCTGCTCGCCAACGGCTAAACCCAAGCCGCGTCTCTTTTCTTGCCTGTTATGAACGCACAGCTAGCCCTCTGCAATAGCCACGATCTGGTGAATGCGGGGCAGGCCGTGCCTTTCGACGTGGTGTATGCAGGCCATACCTGCCGTGCCTTTGCCGTCCGCTTCAAGGGCCAGCCGCACGCCTACCTCAATCGCTGCACCCATGTGGCGATGGAGCTGGACTGGCAGCCGAATCGTGTTTTCGACGACAGTGGCCAGTGGCTGCTGTGCGCCAGCCACGGTGCGGCCTACCAGCCAGACACTGGCCAGTGTGCTGGCGGGCCGTGTAACGGCGGGCTGGTCAAAATAACGCTGTCGGAAAAAGATGGCGTGGTTTACTGGCATGGTGCATACAACCTCAAACCACCAGAGTTCTCATAGCCCCTAAACTAGACCCCATGAACGATTCAAACCCTAACGACCTACAGCAGACTGATCTTGC
>JBKJOH010000364.1:0-8982 GCA_046593295.1 Polaromonas sp.
GGCAAAAAATGACCTTGCTTGATGTCATGATTGCGGTCGGTGGCTTGACGGACTTTGCCGATGGCAACGGGGCATCCATCACCCGCGCCTCTGAGGGGAACAAACGTTACTCTGTGCGTCTCAAAGACCTCATCAAGCGCGGCGACATATCTGCCAATGTGGAGATGAAGCCCGGCGACATCCTGATCATTCCGCAAGGCTGGTTTTAAGATCGATTCTTTTCTGGTTGCTGCTTCGCTTGACGAAGGTTTGGCAGCGTACACAACCTGACCACAAGGACTTGATCCGATGGATGAGCTGATTAGCCAAATATTCACCGCTGCCAAAGGCATGTGGAGGCATCGCTGGCTGGGCCTGCTGGTTGCCTGGGTTGTCACCGGAATTGGTACGTTCGTGGTGCTGTCGGTGCCTGACAAATACGAGGCATCGGCCCGTATTTTTGTCGACACGCAGTCCATTTTGAAGCCTTTGATGTCAGGCTTGGCGGTGCAGCCCAATGTCGAACAACAGGTGATGATGCTCAGTCGCACGCTCATCAGTCGTCCCAATGTTGAGAAGCTCATTCGCATGGCAGATCTTGACTTGAAAAATCAATCAAAAGGCGCGCAGGATGCGCTGATCGATAGCTTGATGAAATCGCTTGAAATCAAGAATGTGGGCCGCGACAACCTCTACGTGCTGTCGTATCGCGATACCAGCCCCGATAGGGCAAAAAAGATAGTCCAGTCCCTCGTATCAATTTTTGTCGAATCCAGCTTGGGGGACACCCGCAAGGACTCCAATGCGGCCAAGCAATTTATTGATGAGCAGATCAAGAGCTACGTCGTGAAGCTCGAAGAAGCCGAAGCGCGTTTGAAGGCATTCAAGGTCCGAAACATTGAGCTTCAAAATGCAGACGGCAGAGACATGGTTGCGCAGACCGGCATCGTCAGCAGCCAATTGAGCCAGGCCCGGCTCGAATTGCGTGAAGCAGAAAACGCGCGCGATGCGGCAAAGCGCCAGTTGGACGCTGAAAAATCCCAGAACGTGAATATCACGTCGCGCAGCCTTCTTCAAGAATCAGCCCTGTCGATTTCGACGCCTGAGATTGACGCGCGCATTGATACGCAAAGGCGTAATCTCGATGGGTTGCTGCAACGCTTTACCGAGCAACATCCCGATGTTGCCGGGGCCAGACGTCTGATCAAGGAGCTTGAGGCACTCAAACTTAAAGAAATGCAAGAATTGCGCAAGACTGCGATGGCCAACCCGGCATCGGCGTCGACCAACAGCGGCCTGGCGTATCAGGAACTCAATCGCATACTGGCCACCTCGGAGGTGCAAGTTGCAGCTTTGCGAGCAAGAGTGGGTGAGTACGAGGCGCGATTTAACCGGGCGCGTGAGTTGATGAAAACAGCGCCGCAAATTGAAGCTGAATTTTCCCAATTGAACCGTGACTACGACATCAACAAGAAGAACTACACCGACCTGGTTGTCCGTAGAGAATCGGCAGCGCTGTCAGGTGATCTGGACTCTGCCACTGGTGTTGCGGACTTCCGTTTGATAGACCCGCCGCGCGCCTCGCCCAATCCGGTGGCACCCAACCGTCTGCTGCTGATGCCTCTTGCCTTGTTGGCCGCGTTGGGTGCCGGGCTTGCAGTCGCCTTTATCGCAAGTCAATTGCGTGCCGTTTTTTATGATGCGCGTTCCTTGAGGGCGGCGGTGGGGTTACCGCTGCTGGGTGTCGTTACTTTGGTGATGGACGAACAGTCTGTGCGTCAGGAAAGAACAGATTTGAAAAAGTTTTTGGGCGCTTCAGGCGGGTTGATAGGAATTTTTATTGCCGGGATGATCGTGTTTTCCATGATGTCCGGGCGAGCAGGATGAATCAAATATGAGTAGCTTGATCGAGCAGGCGGCGCAACGCCTGGAGCAGCTTCGCCAGGCGGGCGCTGACGTGCCGGCAACGCCGCCAGTTGCCCAAACGGCTGATGCCGCCCAAAAGTCTTTGCCGGAGGCGCAGCCCGCCGCTCTGTCCCGACGGGTTGAAATTGATCTGGCTGCACTTTCTGCGGCGGGCATTGTCAGCCCCAATGCCCCACGCTCCCAAATTGCAGATCAATTCCGGCTGATCAAGCGGCCGCTCATCAGTAACGCCATGGGTAAAGGCGCATCTGTCATTGTCAATGGCAACCTGATCATGGTGACCAGCGCGCTGCCTGGTGAAGGCAAGACTTTTACCGCCATTAATTTGGCCATGAGCATTGCCACCGAATTGGATAGCACGGTGTTGCTGGTGGATGCCGATGTGGCGCGTCCCACTGTGATGAAAATGCTGGGGCTGCCCGAAGGCCCAGGTTTGCTCGATCTGGTGCTGAATGAGTTCACGGACATGTCGAGCATGTTGCTGAAAACAAACATTGACAAGCTGACCATTCTGCCCTCTGGAACGCCGCATGCCCGAGCCACCGAACTGCTGGCCAGTGATGCGATGATCCGGCTGCTGGATGAAATGGCTAAGCGCTATCCTGACCGCATCATTGTTTTTGATTCGCCGCCGCTTCTTCTCGCCACTGAGGCGCGGGTGCTGGCCTCCCACATGGGCCAGGTGGTGGTGGTGGTGCAGGCTGGAAGTACCTTGCAGTCAGAGGTTCGGCATGCGCTAGCCACCATTGAGGCATGCCCCGTTAAATTGATGCTGCTTAATCAGGCAAGAACTGTTTCCAAAGGGGGGTATGGATATGGATATGGATATGGATATGGATACGGGTATGAGCAGCAGCAAGCCTGATTGTCTGCATCGTCACGTCAGTCATGATGTCTAGTCCGCGTTCGCTGCGCATATTGCGAAAGCGCGTCGCTGGTTTTCCCGTAGTCGGCATACTGGCCATGGTGTCGGCGGGTGTCTGTGCCCAGGACTCTCTCTCAGGCGGAGGGGCGGGGCGGGCAGTATCCATTGTTCCGCGTGTCTCGTTCACCGAGACCTTGACGGATAACGTGCGCCTGACCAATGCCGGTCAGCAGGCAGAACAAATTACCCAGATCAGTCCCGGCATCCGCATCAATATTGAGGGCGCCCGAGTCAAGGGTTATTTTGACTACGCCTTGAATCAGATTTTCTACGCTCGAGGTTCGTCACCCAGCCAGTCTCAAAATGCGCTCAATACGTTTGGTACGCTGGAGGCCGTTGACAACTGGGCGTTTCTCGATTTCAGTGGTTCCATCTCGCAGCAGGCGGTGTCTGCCTTTGGCACGCAGTCAATTGACAATACGTCTGTAAACGCCAATCGAGCCGAGGTTTCAAACTACCGGATTTCACCCTATGTGCGCGGCCGGTTGGGCGATTTGGTCAGCTATGACGCTCGCTACAGCCGATCGGTCACGAGCAGTGATGCTGCGGGCACGTCGGGCGTCACAGCGGTCGATGGAATCGCAAATTTCAGGGGTGACAGTGCCTTCAGGAATCTTGGCTGGTCGGCAGACGTCAGCCAACAACGGGTTGATTTCAACGCCGGTCGCCCTACCGAAGCGGATCGTTTAAACCTAGGCTTGTCGTATTCGATCACGCCCCAATTGAGGGTGTCTGTCAATGCAGGGCGTGAAGCGAATAATTACACAAGCTTCGACAAGCAAAGTTTTAATACCAGCGGCGTCGGGGTGAGCTGGTTTCCGTCGGAGATGACCAGTTTGTCAGCATCCCGGGGTCGCCGCTCGTTCGGAGACACCCACAGCCTGAATTTTGAGCACCGTACGGCACGCACCGCGTGGAGATTCAGCGATTCAAAGGATGTATCTGCCACTCCCAACCAGGTTGCCTTTGGAAGTCTCGGATCCATTTACGATCTCTTGTACAGCCAGTTCGCATCTCGTGAACCCAACCCGGCAGCACGCGCACAGTTGGTCAATGCCTTTTTGCTGGCCAACGGGATCAGTCCCAATGCTGTTGTTGTCAGCAGCTTCTTGACGTCGGCTCTGTCATTACAGCGTAGGAAGGACTTGTCGTTTGCGCTGCTCGGTGTGCGCGACACCATCACGTTTATTGCCACGCGAAGCGAGAGCACCAGGCTCGACACAGTGTCGGCGGGCGTCGATGACTTCACTGCGTCTGCGGTGGTTCGCCAGCGCGGCTTGAGCGTTAATTACGCACATCGCTTGACGCCAGACTATTCCTTGGGTGTGCTGGTGTCGCGGCAAAACTCATCCGGGGTGTCGAGTCTGCAAGACAGCACAATTCGCTTTCTCAATGTCAGCGTCACAGGTAAAGTTGGCAAGCAGGCGACGGTTTCCGTGGGGGTCCGTCACGTTGTTTCCAGCGGTACTTCGCCTTACGTTGAAAACGCCATCACCGGCAATTTGATTGTGCGGTTCTGACTCATGTACCAAGCTTTTTACGGGTTAAGCAGCAAGCCGTTTCAGCTCAACCCTGACCCCAGCTTCTATTTCGGCAGCAAGCAGCACCGGCGGGCTAAGGCCTACCTTGAGTACGGTGTACAACGGAACGAAGGTTTTATTGTCATCACGGGTGAGGTTGGGGCGGGCAAGACCACTATTGTGCGAGGCCTGCTCGCCAGTCTTGACCCTGACAAGATCGTTGCCGCTAATCTGGTCACCACGCAGCTGGATGCCGACGACACCCTGCGCTTGGTAGGGGCCGCCTATGGAATCCGGGTCAAAGACGTTTCAAAGGCCGAGGTGTTGATGGCGCTGGAGGCGTATCTGGTCAACCAGGCAACCCAAGGCAAACGCTCTCTGCTGATCGTCGATGAAGCTCAAAATCTCACGCCCCGGGCGGTAGAAGAATTGCGCATGCTGTCCAACTTTCAGTTTGGCCAACAAGCGCTGTTGCAGACATTTTTGGTGGGGCAGCCCGAGTTTCGGGCCATTTTGCAGAGCTCCTCCATGCAGCAACTCAGGCAGCGTGTCACTGCGACTTGTCATATCGGGCCGCTGGATCTGGTAGAAACGCGGGGCTATATTGAACATCGCTTGAAATGTGCGGGTTCTTCGGGTCGGCCCACCTTCGATTCCGCCGCTTTCGAGGCCGTTTTTAAAGCCTCCGGGGGGATCCCGCGCCGTGTTAACCTGATTTGTGACCGCTTGTTGCTGCTTGGTTTTTTGGGCAACAAAGATGCCTTTGGCCTTGAACATGTCAACGAGGTGGTGAGCGAAATTCATGACGAAGCTGCGGTCCCTTCCAATAGGGTGATGGGCGAAAGATCTGCATGGGGCGATTCAGGTACTGAAGCGCTGACAACGACCGGGGCGATTGATGTTGATCTCGCCAAATTGCAGGTTACGCCCGGCCTGGCGGATGTGATTTCCAGTCAAATTGACGTCTTGGGCGTTGAACAATACGACGCCCGCTTGCGGCGTCTGGAGCAAAGCGTGCTGCGTCTGGAGCGTATCAACCTCGAGAGTCTCATCATGCTGAAGAAACTCGTTGCGGCGGTCAGAAAGCCCAGCCAGGAGAACAGTCAATGACCATTTTGGGACCGGTCATTTGCGTTGTGGGTGCACGACCCAATTTTATGAAGATGGCCCCCATTCTGAGGGCCATGGCAGCCCATGTCCCGCCCCTGCCCGTATTGCTGGTACACACCGGTCAGCACTACGACAAAGACATGAGCGACCGCTTGTTTGAAGATCTGCGCCTGCCGCGGCCGGACGTCAATCTTGAAGTGGGATCTGGCACTCACGCCATCCAGACTGCCGAAGTCATGCGCAGGTTCGAGCCTGTTGTCGATGCACATAAACCCTCCTGCGTTGCGGTGGTGGGTGACGTCAACTCAACGCTGGCTTGCTCCCTGGTTGCTGTCAAAAAAAGTGTGCCGGTGGTGCACATTGAGGCCGGCCTGAGAAGCTACGACCGCGCCATGCCCGAAGAAATAAACCGCATCCTCACTGACCAGATTTCTGACAGGCTCTACACCACAGAGCGCACGGCAGAAAATAACCTGGCGCGGGAGGGCATACCGTCAAACAGTGTTTGTTTTGCGGGTAACGTCATGATTGATTCGGTAGTTTTTGGACGGGCAAATGCCCGCAGCGCGAAGGACACCCTGCAAGCCAGCAATGTCGATCCTTTGGTATTGAGTCATCCACTCGGCTATGGCGTGGTGACGCTGCATCGTCCCTCCAATGTGGACCATCCTGAAACACTGCATGCTTTACTGGGCGTGTTGGGTGAGGTAGCCGCCAACTTGCCGTTGGTGTTTGCCCTGCATCCCCGCACCCGCGGCAATATCGAGCGTTTCGGTCTGTTGGACTTGATTGATCCAGCGCGTATGGTTTTATTGCCGCCGCAGGGCTACCTTGAAATGATGGGATTAATGGCAGGTGCCACTGTGGTACTGACCGACTCGGGTGGTCTGCAGGAAGAAACCACGGCGCTCGGCGTGCCTTGTCTGACCCTGCGGGAAAACACCGAGCGCCCGATCACCGTTGAGCAAGGTACCAACATCCTCGTTGGACGTGACCGTGATGCCATTCTTGGTGCGATACAGGAAATCCTGGCCGGACGGGGCAAGCGCGGCCGTGTTCCTGAGTTTTGGGATGGACATGCCGCCGAACGTATTACGGCGGATTTGTACCAATGGTTGAAACAGAGGCAAGCTGGAATGGCCTTGCGATCAGTTATTAACTAGAAAATCGGCATGCCAGCCTCCACCATCACCAACGCGTTGACGATCGATGTCGAAGATTATTTTCAAGTCTCGGCATTTGCACCGCACATTGCGCGTTCCGAGTGGAACACCCGTGAATGTCGCGTAGAGCGCAACATCAACTGCATTCTCGAAATGCTGGCACGTCGCGACACCAAGGCTACATTTTTTACCCTGGGTTGGATTGCCGAGCGTTACCCCCAGTTAGTGCGGCAAATCGTCCAGGAGGGGCATGAACTGGCCAGCCACGGCTATGGTCACGAGCGTGCCAGCGACCAGACCGAAGAGGCTTTTTTTGCCGATATTCATCTGGCCAAAATTGTTCTGGAAGATTTGACGGGCAGCAAGGTCAATGGCTATCGCGCACCCAGTTTTTCGATTGGAATGGGGAATCTTTGGGCCTTTGACTGCCTGGCGCGTGCAGGTTACCGCTACAGCTCAAGCATTTACCCTATTCGCCACGACCACTATGGCATGCCGGACTCACCGCGCTTTGCCTATGAAGTGCGTCCGGGCTTGCTGGAAATCCCGATCACGACTTTGCGGGTGTTAAACCGCAACTTGCCCTCCAGCGGCGGTGGCTACTTCAGATTGTTGCCTTATGCCTTGTCACGCTGGATGCTGAGTCGAGTGAACAGGCATGACCGCGAGTCGGGCATCTTCTATTTTCACCCTTGGGAAATTGATACAGAGCAGCCCCGCATTGCGGGCATCAGCCGCAAGACCCGTTTTCGGCACTACGTCAACATTGGCCGCATGGAAGGCCGGTTGAATCAGCTGCTGGGCGACTTCAAGTGGGGTCGCATGGATCATGTTTTTTCAGACAAATTAGCCAAACATGTCGCTGTCACCTGACGATTCCTTGCTGACCATCAAGTGCCTGGCACCTCAGGACGATGTCACGGCAGCGCAGTGGGACGCGTTCGTGCTGGCGTGTCCCGTGGCTACTTTTTTCCATCGCGCTGGCTGGCAGCGCATTGTGCGTGATGTTTTTCGCCACGACACTTATTTTCTGTATGCCGAGATGGATGGTCGTATTCAGGGCGTACTGCCCCTTGGACATATCAATAGCTGGCTGTTTGGCAGTGCGCTCACCAGCCTGCCGTTCGCGGTGTATGGCGGTGTGGCCGCCATCAATACCCCGGCCGCTGAAGCGCTGGAGCTTGAAGCCCAGCATATCGCCAAGCGGCTCGGTGTAGCGCATCTTGAGCTGCGCAACGTCAACCCGCGTCACACCGACTGGCCCACGCAAGACCTGTACGTCACTTTTCGCAAAGAAATTCTGGCAGAAGAAGAAGCCAATATGCTGGCCATTCCGCGCAAGCAGCGCGCCATGGTGCGCAAAGGCATCAAGAATGGTTTAGCGAGTGAGATTGATGGCACCGTTGACCGGTTCTTTGCCCTATTTGCCGATAACGTTCACCGACATGGCACCCCGGCGATGCCAAAAAAATATTTCAAGGCGCTGATGGCCGTGTTTGGCTCTGACTGTGAAGTGCTCACCGTCGTTGCGCCCGATGGGCGTCCCTTGAGCAGCGTGATCAGCTTTTACTTTCGCGACGAGGTCTTGCCTTACTACGCAGGCGACTTTGAGCCTGCTCGAGACCTCGCGGCCAATGATTTCAAATATTGGGAGCTCATGCGCCGTGCCTGTGCCCGTGGCCTCAAGGTGTTTGACTACGGCCGAAGCAAGCAGGGCACCGGCCCCTATGCGTTCAAGAAAAATTGGGGCTTTGAGCCGAAACCCTTGCACTATGAGTATTGCCTCTACAAGCGCGACGCCATACCGCAAAACAACCCCAACAACGCCAAGTACAAACTCATGATCAGCGCCTGGCGGCGCATGCCTCTTTCCTTGGCCAACTGGTTGGGCCCCTTTGTTGTGCGCAACCTCGGCTGACCACCCCCACCATGGGCAATCTGCTTTACCTGGTGCACCGGCTGCCCTATCCGCCCAACAAGGGCGACAAGGTTCGGTCCTACCATTTGCTCAAGCACCTCGCGAGGCAGCACCGCGTCTATTTGGGCACCTTTGTCGACGACCCCGCCGACGAAGCTCACATAAACACCGTGCAACAACTCTGTCAAGACAGCCATGTTGCGCGCATTACCCCCCGCACAGCCAAGCTGCGCAGTCTGAGGGGTTTGCTCACGCACCAGGCACTCGGCCTGCGGTATTACCGCAACACTGGCCTGCAATCCTGGGTCAATCAGACACTGGCCGATCAAAAAATTGACGCCATCGTCGTATTTTCATCCGTCATGGCGCAATACCTTGATGACATGCCTGCGGGCATCGACCCTCCCATTCTTATAGATTTTGTCGATGTGGACTCTGCCA
>JBKJOH010000374.1:0-4667 GCA_046593295.1 Polaromonas sp.
GTCCAGAATGCGGCCATCAAAATTGACGGTCACGATCATGGTGAGCTCCCCGTACAGTTTTTTGCCCGCCTGCTCCGGGAAGTTCACCGTGCCCTTGTCTTCGATCTTGCGGCGCAGCTCATCGTAGTAAATCGCGTACACCTCTTCTCGGGTGGCGGGGCTGATGTAACGTTTTTTGGGTCGGGCGTTTTCTTCGTTGATGCGCTTTTCAATCTCGGCCAGAATTTTGATGAGCTGCCTGCGTTTTTCTTCGTGCCCGGCCTGCGCCGGGTCATTGGCGGGCAGCTTGGGGTCGGGCGGTGGCATGGTGGCCAGTTGCTTTTTGATTTGCGCCAGCAACTGCGTTTGCTGCTCCTGCATGGCTTCGGTTTTGCGCTGCGCGTCTTCTGCGGCCTCGCCCAAATTAGTAAAAGCCGATGGCGGCAGCGGTGAGGTGGCCCGGCCTTTTTCAAGCTCGCCACCGCCTGCTAGCGATGCCTGCGCAATCGCTTTTGCTGCATCAGGCTTTTCGTTTGACTTGGCGTTGACCAGAATAACCTCAAGCGGCGTGTCCTGAAATATCCGGTTAAAGCTTTCCGGGTCAACAAAGCGCGTCGTCAGCACCACCGCGTGAACCAGCGCGGACGCTCCCAGGGCGATTTGCAGTGTGCTGAAGGATTTCACGGGCCTAATTATCGGTGCTAGGCTGCGGCGTCCGCTACAGGCTCGTTCACATCGACTGCGATTGAAATAGGCCCGGCGCTGACTTCTTCGTCAGCATCGTCGAGCTCGTCAGCTGATTCGTTGGCAGCGACCTCAACCACATCCAGCCGTTCAATCACAGTGCCCGCAACATCCAGCGTAATCTCGTCAATCTGGCCCAGCCGCACGCGCACCCTGGCACCACGCGGCAAGCCTTGTGCGCCAGCAGCAGGCAGCACCAGCGGCAAGTCGTCAGCCCGCACCAGGTTGTCTTTGAAGAAGGTGGCGGTCAGCTCGGTGATGTTGTTTTGCTCCAGGTATTTAAGCGTCCAGTAACGCTCAATGCCAGCTTGATAACCGTTGTAGGCGCTGTAGGCCGCATCAAAGCCCGAGATGATGGCAAACAGCTCGGTGTCTTTCGGTTTGAAGGGCGCAACCAGCGCGGCGCTGCGGCCATTTTTAACGCAGGCAATGATTTGCCATTGGTTGACCAGGTCGGTATAGCGGCGCAGCGGCGAGGTAGACCACGCATAGCTTTTCACGCCCAGCCCGGCATGGGGCAAGGCCTTGGTGCCCATACGCACCTTCACGCCGGGGGCCAGGCTGGCCTGGCTGCGGTAAATGCCCGGCACGCTGTGCTCGGCAAGCCACTGGCCCCAGGTGCTGTTGGCCAGAATCATCGCTTCGGCGACGATCAAGTCCAGCGGTGCGCCACGCTGGCGGGTTGTGATGCTCACCCGCTCGGTGCCTGTCGGCTCAGTACCTGGTGCGTTGTCGAGCTTGAAGTTGTAGTCAGGGCGGTTGAAGTTTTCAGGCTTGCCACGCACTACCTCGCGCTGCACTTTGAGGTGTTTGGCAAAGCGATGCAAAAACACCAGCTCGGTTGCCCATTCGATGCTGGCAGGCGGCGGTGCAGTTTGTGCTGCTTCAAAAAATGCTTCGGTGAAAGTGCTGTCAAGTACGTCGTGGCGCAGGTTGCTGACAATGGCTACTAGTTCAATTTTGCTAACGGATTCTTTCACCTCGAACGTGGCCTCGTCGAGC
The DNA here is from genome assembly GCA_046593295.1 of Polaromonas sp. Lineage (GTDB taxonomy): Bacteria > Pseudomonadota > Gammaproteobacteria > Burkholderiales > Burkholderiaceae_C > Polaromonas. Next base: position 1,726 of record JBKJOH010000374.1, read on the forward strand.
GTGACGTACAGCGACAGCGCGGGGCAGTTACGCCCGGCTTGCAGCGTGTAGCTTTGCACCAGGTCGTCGGGCAGCATGGTGAGCTTGTAGCCCGGCATGTACACGGTTGAAAGCCGCGAGCGGCCAAGGTTGTCAATCGCACTGCCGGGCAGCACGGCCAAGCCGGGTGCTGCGATGTGAATGCCCAGCGTGATGGTGCCCGAGCCTAAACCCGTGACTGAAAGTGCATCGTCAATTTCTGTGGTGCTTGAATCGTCGATGGAGAACGCCCGCACATCGGCCAGCGGCAGTTCTTCGGTGTGCGTGGGTGCCTGCAACGCGGGAAAGCTCGTACCCTTGGGAAAGTTCTCAAACAAAAAGCGCTTGTAGTGAAACTGGTAGGGCGAAGCAATCGCGCCAGACTTTTGCAGCAGATCAAGCGGCGCGGTGTGGGTGCTACGTGATGCCTCGACCACGGCCTTGTATTCGGCGCTGTTCTTGTCGGGTTTGAAGAGGATTTTGTAGAGCTGATCGCGAATCGGCTCTGGGCATTCGCCTTGGCCAAGCGCTTCAGCCCAGGCCGTGATTTGCAGTGCGACCTGCTTTTTCTTTTCAATCGCGACCAATGCCTGTTGCAGTATTTCAAGCGGTGCTTTTTTAAACCGGCCCTTGCCGGCGCGCCTGAAGTAATGCGGTGCATCAAACAACCTGAAGAGTGCGGCGGCCTGTTGCTCCAGCGTGGCCGGTTTGGCTGGGTCGGCGCTGAAGTAGTCGCGCGCCAGCTCGGCAAAGCCAAACTCTTCCTCGCTGGCGAACTCCCAGGCCAGTTCAAGTTCAATGTCTTCTTTCAGCTTTTGCGCGGCGGCTATCAGCTCGGTGGGTGAGGGTTTTTCAAACTTCAGCAGGGCATAGGCGGCCTTGACCTTGATGCGTTTGCCCGAGTCGAGTTCAACCTGCAAAGAGGTGTCGGTCTCGGACAAAATCCGGCCCGCCTGGAATTTTCCGGCTTCTTCAAACAATGTAAACATGGGCTGAATTGTCCCATGGGTGGGCGGGTGTTTTTCCGGGCTCCGGCTTCAGGCCAGGTTCAAAAAGGCCAACACCTCGTCGATGTGCGCTTCAAAGTCGCTCAGCGCATGGTCGCTGCCGGGCAGCAACTTGATGCGCGCGCCCGGGTAGCGGCCCGCCATCTCGCGCCAGTCCAGTACCTCGTCCCCCTTGGCGATGATGGCCAGGTACTTGTCGGGTTGCCGCAGACCCTGACATTGCAGCGTGCGCAGTTCGTCGACAAATTCCGGCTTGAAGAAGAAGCGCTCTTGCGGGTCGTGCCAGCTGCTTTGCTCGCCGATGTACTTGGTCAGATCACGCGCCGGGTCAACGGCCGGGTTGAGCAGCACCGCTTTGCAGCCGGTTTGCTCGGCCACGCAGGTGGCATAAAAGCCGCCGAGCGAGGAGCCGACCACGGCCATCGACTCGCGTGGCCAGTGCGCCATGCCTTGCATCACCAAGGCCATCGCTTCACGCGGCGAAGCCGGCAATTTCGGGCACCACCATTCGACGCCCGGGTGCTGTGCTGCCACGCGCGCAGCCATTTGCCGGGCCTTTGCGGATTGGGGGGATGAGCGGAAGCCGTGGAGGTAGAGGAGGTGGGTGGTTTGTTTCATGTCAATCCCCGATATTGCAAGAACTCATCCACGAGTTGCTGAACCACTTTTGACTGCAATGCGTCTTTAGGGCGTTTTAAAGGATTCCGTTTAGGATCTTGCGACAGCGCTTGCTTTAGGCGAACAAAAGCCAAAGGATCCATGGTGTGCATGGTGGCCATTTCTCCTGTCGTTGCCACAATGACCTGGCTGAACCGACTTGCTGAATCGATACGCTGGGCATCAGGTATTTGCACCGCCCATAGATCATCCTCATTTGAGCTCATTCGCAAAGGATGTGGATCGTCGTCTTTGGCCTGACGAGGAATCACATCTACTTGAAACCCCTTTTTATTCATCGCCGTTTGCTTCTGCTCGTCCATGACTTGGAAACTTGGGTCTGCTTTTTGCAAAATGCCAATAAGGGATGCCCCACTGCGTTCCATTTGGGAGAAAAATGCCATGCGCTGGCGGGTGTCAAAAAAGAGATCGACATCTTGCGTCATCATTGCAGAAGGCTGAATGCGGACACCGCACGCTGCTTCGTAGGCGAACAAAGCATGTGTTCCGACGGTCGTGAGGTGGTCTGCAAGCCCCGCTGCATTGATCGCGTTCAGTATGCGCACAACCACTTCGGGAACACGACCCACGCGCAAAGCGCGATTCAGCCGCTGCTGTTCGTCAACAGCCCCGCGCAATGATTTGATCCGATTGCCCGCATCTTCCTTGCGTTTCATGAACCGTTCAAAAAGCGCATGGTCATCGGGCGTGTCTTTTCCAATGACCGTCTGCGCGCCCGTCGTGGACACACGCAAAAGCGTCATTTTTCCGCGCAACTCTCTCCAGAACATGGACCCGCGCACAGATTGCGCCTCAATCCTGGCTTTTTGCCAGGCCGTGAAAACGGTTTCTGCATCAATATATTGACGCAGTTGCGATTCAGAAAGACTTTCAAATTGCATGTTCAGAGTCCATATTAGATTTTATGTTTTACTCTTAACATGGCTCGTCATCAGGGTAATGCGGGTATGTCGCGGGACTGCGGCGAGGAGCGAAAGCCGTGCAGGTAGAGCAGGGGGGTGATTTTTGACATGCCAGATGCTACAAAAAAACAGAGCTGCTGGCGTCTGATTCCAAGGCATGACAGGCCAGCCGAACCCAAAAAAAGCCCGCCAGACTTGCAGCTGGTGGGCTTGAGGGGGCAACTAGTGTTTAATTGCGTAAGTTAACAATTGTATTTCTAAGTTGAGCGCCTTTGACTTCACGTTTTCTCCAGACGAATGGCGCGGCCGTTTTGTTGTAGTGGGTCACGAAAGCTTC
>JBKJOH010000004.1:0-5489 GCA_046593295.1 Polaromonas sp.
CCTGCCGGGTACCAGTGCGATTGCGCTGGACGCCAGCGAAACTACGCCGGCGCGCCGCCTGATTGATGCCTGCCATGCGCTGGCGCCCACACGCGGCAGCATGGTCAAGCCCATGCGGGTGCTGATCTGCGGCATTCCCAATGTCGGTAAATCGACCCTGATCAATACCCTGACCGGTAAGCGCGCGACCAAGACGGGCGATGAAGCCGGTATCACCAAAGTCGAGCAGCGTCTGGTACTGGCTGATGGTTTTTATTTATGGGACACGCCCGGCATGCTGTGGCCGCGCATCATCGTTGCCAAGAGTGGTTACAACCTGGCCGCTAGCGGCGCGATTGGCCGCAATGCGTTCAATGAAGAAGAGGTGGCGCTGGAGTTGCTGGACTATTTGCTTAAACGCTACCCAGAGGCGTTAGATGCTCGCTACAAGCTGGCCATCACGCCGGGTATGACCGACGAGCAAGCGCTCGAAGAGATTGGCCGCAAGCGCGGCGCGGTACTCACCAAAGGCCGGGTGAATTTACAAAAAGCGGCAGAAATTGTGATCTACGAATTTCGCGCTGCCACCTTGGGACGCATCACGCTGGAAACGCCGGAAGAGTTTGCGCTCTGGCTGGCGGCAGGCAAGCTGCTCGATGCCGAGCGGCAGGTCAAGAAAGACAAAATCGAGACCAATAGGCTCATCAAGTTCAAGAAGATTCCGAGGCCTGGCAGAGCGGAGTCTTCCTGAGCTGAATTTGCAGCGCTGCTTTATTTTTTGCCCTGACCTTTGCCTTCACCTTTCCCTTCACCCTTATGCGCCTCACGATAGGCCTTGAGTTCGGCGCGCGAGAGCTGGCCGTCTTTGTTGGTGTCAATCGCGGCAAAATTTTTCTCAAGCCGCGGGTGACCCTTGGCTTCGTCGCGCGAAATCATCTGGTCTTTGTTGACATCCAGGTCTTTCAGGTGGTGCCTAGATTTGCCGGGGCCAGGATTTGATGCGCCGGGTGCGGGTGGCGGCGGAGTCTGTGCGAAAGCGCTGATGGTTGCCGCGCTGGCGATGACCAGAACGATGGTTGATGCAAGCGTTTTAAGAGAGGTCTTCATGGGTAGCTCCTTGGTTGAAAAAATCAGGTAAATCAAAAACTTACGTGCGGCGCATCAAGCCATCAAGCCGCATATCCCATCGCGCACCGGGCAGCACGTTGGCTAAAGCTGAATCAGGCATCGCAAAGCTGCTGCGCAGCACCTGCGCCAGCACCGCGCGGTAGTCATGGTGGGCTGGCAGGTCGCGTGCTTCATTGAGGTTGCCGCGCGCCAGGCCCGTCCACTGTCCGTGCCATCGACCACCATTGATGCGGTTGCCGACCAGCCACATCGCGTTGCCGAAGCCATGGTCGGTGCCTCTGGTACCGTTCTCAACGGCGGTGCGGCCAAACTCGCTCATCACCACAATCACATCACCGGGCTCTGAAAAATCTTGCCGCAGCTGGCTGATGCCGCGCCCCAAGTTGCCCAGGTTGTTGGCCAACTGGCCGGTGGCATTGCCCTGGTCGGCATGGGTGTCCCAGCCACCGGCTGACAAAAACCCGATGCGAAGGTTGCGGTCATTGCGCATCAAGGTGCCCAAGTGCTGCGCGTCGAGTTGCAGGCCTACGGGGTCGGCTGCGCCGTTGCTGGCGGCCAGCATTTGCGCGTTTTGCGCTTGCGCTGTGGCGGGCGTGCCGTCTTTGTCCAACATGCGGTTTTGTGCCGCCATGTTATTTATCGTTTGGGTGTTTTGCAAACTTTGGTTAGCTAGTTTTTCCGTGCTCAACTCTTGCGCACTCTGCATCCGGCTGCCCGCGCCCTGGCGAAAAGCTTCGCTGACCTTGTCATTGCCAGCGTACAAGTCCATCAACGCCTGCCGGGTCTTGTCGTTGGCCAGTACGCCGGTACGTTCAGCCGCCTGGCCGCGCGGTATCAGCTTGACGGCTGCGTCGCCCGCCAGGATGGCGGGGTTAGCCTCGCCCACCCCAATGGCTGCGGCCAATGAGGTGTTGCCGGAGCCTTGATTACTTTGATTACTTTGAGTAGCGCTGGCCTTGTTCAGCCAGCCTGCGGCGGCGCTGCTTTTGCCACTTTGCGCAATTTCCATTTCGTATTGCGCGGCAAAGTGCGAGCGATTCGGCGCGGGAAGGCCAGCTGCGGGTACAAAGCCCAGCACACCCTGCTGCCACAAAGGCAGCAGTGGAGACAGGGCCGGGTGCAGGGCAAAGGTGTTGTCGAGTTTGATGGCGGTTTTATCAGTGCCGTCTGGCGCAGCAATCGCGATATTCGGTCTGCTGCTGTAGTAGCTAGCATCGCTGTAGGGCACAAAGACTGACAGGCCGTCGTAAGCGCCGCGCAGCAGCACAACGATGATGCGGCCTGGGTCTTGCCGCCTCGTGCCCGCAGGCGCAGCTTGTGCCCACACACTTGGCATATGCAAAGCGCTGAGCGCAACGCCCGCAGTGGTTAATAGTTGCCGACGTGAAAAATTTCTTGTTTGCATGATGGTTTGCCTTTTTGCTGTGCGCTTATTTGTTCATAAAGTCAGGGCTGGCCAACATCAGCCCCACGCGGGCAGCGGGTTGCTCACGCGCAATACGTTCGCGGCTGGCGGTGCTTAAAAAGTTTTGCAAGTAAGTGGGCTCAGGCATGCGGCCACCGAGTGTGACGGCATAGTCGGCGCGGCGCGTCAGGGCCTCGGGTGCGAGCCATGTAGCGGCATCGGTTTTATAACCATCTGGCGTTTGCCAGCCGTGCATGGGCTGGCCGGCTTGCGCCAAAAAGCCGAGTGTGAGTTGTATGTCACGCCGGTCTTTGGCACCGCCGCCTGCCGTCAAGGCAGAGCAGGCAAAGTCCAGCGGGGTCTTGAAAAGCGTGTTCTCGGCGCGCCAAAAATCAGGCGATGTGACCAGGGTACGCATCACGGCGCGAATGTCGCCTTGTGTATTGGTAAAGGTGCCGGCGAGGCGGTCAACCAGCGCTTGCGAGGGTTTGTCAGATACAAAGGTCATGGCGAGTTTGCGGGCAATGCGTTTGGCAGTCGATGGGTGGCGCGCCAATAGGCGTATGGCTTCTTCACCTTCACGCATACCGCCTGCACGCAAGCTGTGGCCCAGCAGCATCTTGTCGCCGTTGTCGTGCAGGCGGTCTGCAAAACGAAAACCTTGGCCCTGTTGCAGGCCCACCGTCCAGCCAGTGAGGATGCGGGCCAGTTCATGCACATCGTTTTGGGTGTAGCCACCATCCACGCCCAGAGTGTGCAACTCCATCAGTTCACGCGCGTAGTTTTCATTGATGCCGCACACATTGCTTTGTGCCTGGTCAAGGTAAAGCAGCATGGCCGGGTGCCGCGCACTGGCCAGCAGCAGGTCTTCAAATTTGCCGAGCGCGTTGGCGCGTATGACGTTGACCGCGTAATGGCCCACAAAAGGACGCACCGGCCCCTTGCCGACAAATACATTGAGATGGTTAAACCAGAATTCCGTCATGCGGGCCAGCAGCGGGTTTTCCATGACCGGGTCGCTGCACGACATCAGCCGCCAGGCCACAGCAGTTTGTTGCATCTCACGGCTGAAGCCTTGCGCGTCGGCTGCGTTAGCTGCATTGGCAGCATTAGCGGGGGGCATTGTCGGCCCTGCATTGGTTTTGGTGGCTTGCTCGCGCATGTTGCGGCGGGCTTCGCGTTCAGCAGAGAAGTCACGCGCGATGTCGTTCAGCGGCGCGTTAAAGCGCGACAGCTCTGCGGGAATGCTGGGTGGGCGCTGGCTGGCGCTATAGGCCGTATCAATTTGCTGGAGTGCCCAGGCTTTTGCGTCTGGCTGCGCTGCCTGTGCAGTGGCCGCTGTAGGCCCGTAACCGAGCCGGGATGTAGCGCGCCAGGTATTGGCTTGTGGGCTGGTGCCGGTGTCAATCTGCGCGATCGCAGCGCTGCTCGACAACGCTAGACACGACAGCGAAAACAGTATGCGCGCCGATGCTGTGTGGCTCTTCACACGACGGGGCTTTTGTAGTTGTTTGGCTGGCATCAATGTCTCCGATACATAGCAATTTGATGGGTTTGCCTGTGCCTAACGTGCTGCCCACGCGGGCGGTTGTCCGCGTTTACACGGCTTTACTCTAGGCCTGACAGTTGCCTTTTATGAACCACTGCTGTCAAGCCGCTGATCAGCAGCGTTCAAACTCATGCCCCGCCTGAATTTGCCGACACTGAGCGACACCTATCGGATACCGAACTGCGCACCGTAAAAATGTCCCATAGGGTATAAAACTTGACACTATTAACGCATCACGTTAATATCGCTTCATGCCAATCAAAAGCTTCAAATGCAAGGAAACACAAGCCTTGTTTGATGGCAAACGTGTCAAGCGGTGGGTGAATATTGAGCGTCCGGCGCTGCGGAAGTTAACGCAACTGGACTGGTCGGCCATGTTGGATGATTTGAAAATTCCACCAGGCAATGGCCTAGAGGCACTGAAGGAAGACCGAAAAGGCCAACACAGTATTCGCGTCAACGCCCAATGGCGTGTCTGCTTCGTTTGGACAACTGACGGCCCGGTTGATGTTGAAATTGTGGACTACCACTGAGAAAGGAAGATCATGCGCACTGTGCCCCCCGTTTCCCCAGGCGAAATGCTGGACGAAGAATTCCTCAAGCCGCTTGGCTTGACTAAATACAGGCTTGCCAAAGACATTGGCGTGCCGCCGCAGCGGATCGGCGACATTGTGGCTGGCAAGCGCGCTGTCACGGCTGATACTGACCTTCGACTTTGCCGCTACTTTGGCTTAAGCGATGGCTGGTGGCTACGCGGTCAGGCCGCTTATGACACGGCCATCGCCAAGGATGCCATGCGCGTTGAGTTGTCTCGTATTCAGCGGTGTTCTTTGCTCGCCGCGTAAAGAAGAAATTAGTATTTAGGTCGCAGCCCAATGGATTCAGGTGCAAGCAGTTATTTTATTTATAGCGGATGTGTTTAATTGGAGTCTGACCCCGATTGCTTTCCGATTGTTTTTTAAAACAGCAGCACTTCTTGAGGCGTTTTGTAAACGGCGCCAATATTTTGGCAGTGATTTTCGAAAAATCACTTAGGAATTTTTCTATGTGCAGTTCTCGGTGAGTTTTGTGAACTCGAATTCCGTTGCTTTGTCGGTTGCCTTGATGCCACGCACGCAAATCAATCCATGGTTGGTAATCACCCGATCCGCAAGCGCTTCCTGTGCATCCTCCTCAGCAGCGGTGCCAAGAAGCGGTGCCACGTAGTTTGCAGTTTCAGTGCTTACACAGATACTAGCGTCACCGCATGGATGTATATTTTTTATGCTAGCATCTTGTCCTTCGTCAGACTTCCCGATGGCGAAGGAGGGGAACTAGTGTTTAATTGCGTAAGTTAACAATTGTATTTCTAAGTTGAGCGCCTTTGACTTCACGTTTTCTCCAGACGAATGGCGCGGCCGTTTTGTTGTAGTGGGTCACGAAAGCTTC
>JBKJOH010000124.1:0-3988 GCA_046593295.1 Polaromonas sp.
CACCACCCCGCAACTGACGCAACTCATGCAGCTCATGGGCTTGGCGGCAAAAACGGCCTCCAGCCAGATGGCACGCGCCCCTAGTGCTGTCAAAAACAAAGCGCTGATAGCCTTGGCCGGGCGGCTGCGGCAAAACGCTGCGGCGTTGGCTGTCGCCAACGCAAAAGACCTTGCACGCGCCACAGCATCAGGTTTGGCTGGCCCGATGCTGGACCGCCTCAAGCTCACGCCCAAAGACATTGAAACCGTAGCCATCGGTTGTGAGCAGCTTGCCGCCATGCCGGATGTGATTGGCGAGATCATTGGTATGAAACAGCAACCCAGCGGCATTCGGGTTGGCCAGATGCGCGTGCCGATTGGCGTGTTTGGCATGATTTACGAGAACCGCCCGAACGTGACGATTGAAGCGGCGAGTCTAGCCATCAAAAGTGGCAACGCCTGCATACTGCGCGGCGGCTCCGAGGCGATTGAGTCGAACAAGGCTCTGGCAGAGTTGGTTCAGCAGTCATTGCTGGAATCTGGCCTGCCAGCGGAGGCCGTGCAACTGGTGCCGACGACAGACCGCGAGGCCGTTGGCTTGCTGATTGCCATGCCCGAATTTGTAGATGTGATTATTCCGCGTGGCGGCAAAGGCCTGATCGAGCGCATCAGCCGCGATGCCAAGGTACCCGTCATCAAGCACCTCGATGGCAACTGCCATGTTTATGTCGATGACCCCTGTGACATGGCCATGGCCACCGCGGTGGCCGACAACGCCAAAACGCAAAAGTACAGCCCCTGCAATGCCAGCGAAGGCTTGCTGGTAGCCAAAGGCGTGGCGGATGCGTTTTTACCCAAAATCGCCGTCATTTATGCTGAAAAAGGCGTTGAAATGCGGTGTGATACGGCTGCAGCCCTTATTTTACGGGCGCTACCAGCTATCAAAAAAGAAGCAATTGTGGATGCGACTGAACAAGACTGGTACGAGGAATACCTGGCCCCCATCATCAGCATCAAGGTGGTGGAAGGGCTTGACGAGGCGATTGCGCACATCAACCAATACTCCAGTCACCATACCGATGCCATCATCACGCGCGACCACGTGCATGCCCAGCGCTTTTTGCGTGAGGTCGATTCGGCCAGCGTGATGGTCAATGCGAGCACCCGCTTCGCCGATGGTTTTGAGTTCGGGCTGGGGGCTGAAATCGGCATCAGTACCGACAAGTTCCACGCCCGTGGGCCAGTCGGCATTGAGGGTTTGACCTCGCTGAAGTACGTCGTTTTGGGTAACGGCGAAGTACGCGGCTGAATGAGTGGCTTAAAATCCTTGATGTCCAGGCCATGCTGCCTCCCATCGAAAGCCGCCGTATGGTTCCGCACCTCATCACCGCCCTGAACGGCCCCATCAACGAGCTTGAGCAGCGCATTCTTGATTCCACCCCCGCGATTGAACGCTGGTTCCGGCTTGAATGGATGGAGCACACGCCGCCGTTTTACTCCTCGGTCGATGTGCGCAATGCCGGCTTCAAGCTGGCGCCGGTCGATACCAACCTGTATCCCGATGGCTGGAACAACCTCACGCCCGAGATGCTGCCGCTGGCGGTGCAGGCCGCGATGGCGGCGATTGAAAAAATCTGCCCCGAAGCGCGTAACCTGCTGGTGGTGCCCGAGAGTAATCCGCGCAACAGCTTTTATCTGGCCAATATCCTGCAGCTCAGGCGCATTTTCCACCAGGCCGGGCTCAACGTGCGTTTCGGATCGCTGAGCCCGGAGATCAAGGAGCCGACCACGCTGACCCTGCCGACCGGCGAGCAGATCACGCTGGAGCCGCTGATTCGCACCGACCGGCGCTTGGGCTTGAAAAATTTCGACCCCTGCACCATCCTGCTCAACAACGACCTGTCGGCGGGCATTCCCGGCATTCTGGAAGACCTCAACGAGCAGTTTTTGCTGCCGCCGCTGCACGCCAGCCGCTCGGTGCGCCGCATGTCCAGGCACTTCAAGGCCTACGAAGAAATCTCCAAACGCTTTGGCAAGCTGCTGGGCATAGACCCGTGGCTCATCAACCCGATGTTTGCGCAGTGCGGTGAAGTCAACCTGGCCGAAGGTGTCGGCATGGACTGCCTGAGCACCAATGTCGATGCGCTGCTGGGCAAAATCCGCCGCAAGTACAAGGAATACGGCATCAATGAAAAGCCGTTTGTGGTCGTCAAGGCCGATAACGGAAGCTACGGCAACCAGGGCATGGGGTTTATGACGGTGCGCGATGTCAAAGACCTGGAGGGGTTGAACCGCACAAGCAAAAAAGGCAGTACACCGAAAGACATGCCGCCAGTGTCAGAGCTCATCATCCAGGAAGGCGTGCTGACGAATGAGCGCGTGAACGACGCAGTAGCCGAGCCGGTGGTCTACATGATGGATCGCTATGTGGTCGGCGGGTTTTATCGCATCCACGCCGAACGTGGTGTGGATGAAAATCTCAACGCACCGGGTGCCAGATTTGTGCCGCTGGCATTTGCAGACAGTGGGCGCTTACCCCAGTCGGGTGAAAAGCCGGGCTCCAGCAGCCCCAACCGCTTCTACATGTACGGCGTGATTGGCCGCCTCGCCATGCTGGCCGCCAGCTACGAGCTGGAAGCGACGGATCCGGATGCCGAGGTTTACGATTGACCAAAGCGGGAAGTTTTTGTGTCCAGTAAAAAATCATCACTTGCGGCGCTCACTCTGGGCGCGATCGGCGTCGTCTATGGCGACATCGGAACCAGCGTTCTGTATGCCGTCAAGGAGGTCTTCGGCACCGGGCATGTCGCTTTCACTGCCGACAACGTCTTTGGCATCATGTCCATCTTTTTCTGGACACTGACCGTCATCGTGTCGATCAAGTACGTGGTGCTGGTGCTGCGCGCCGACAACCATGGCGAGGGCGGGCTGGTGGCCATGCTGGCGCTGGCCTCGCAGGCGGTCAAGGACAAACCGCAGCTGCGGCGCGTGCTGCTGGTCATCGGCATTTTTGGCACCTCGCTGTTTTATGGCGACGGTGTCATCACGCCGGCGATCTCGGTGTTGTCGGCGGTCGAGGGCCTAGAGATCATCTCGCCGGCCTTCAAGCAATACGTGATTCCGGCCACGCTGGTGATCCTGTTTGGTTTGTTTTCCGTGCAAAAGCGCGGCACCACCGGCATAGGCAAGTTTTTCGGCCCCATCACCCTAGTCTGGTTTGCCGTGCTGGCGCTGCTGGGCGTGGCGCAAATCATCACCCACCCCGCCATCCTGAAGGCGCTGAGCCCGCACTATGCGGTGCTGTTCATGTGGTTCAACCCCGGCACGACCTTCATCATCCTCGGTGCGGTGGTGCTCTGTGTCACGGGCGCCGAGGCGCTGTATGCCGACCTTGGCCACTTCGGCAAAAAGCCGATTCGCCTGGCCTGGTTCGCCGTGGCCATGCCCGCGCTGACCCTCAATTATTTTGGCCAGGGCGCGCTGCTGCTGAACAACCCCGATGCCGTCAAAAATCCATTCTACCTGATGGCCCCGGAGTGGGCGCTGATGCCGCTGGTGCTGCTGGCCACCATGGCGACAGTGATCGCCTCGCAGGCGCTGATCACCGGTGCCTTCAGTGTCACCAAACAGGTGATCCAGCTCGGTTATCTGCCGCGTCTGAACATCCTGCACACCAGCGTGCGTGACACCGGCCAGATCTACATTCCGGCTGTCAACTGGGGCTTGTTCGTTGCGATTGTGCTGGCCGTCCTCTTCTTCCGCTCGTCGAGTGCGCTGGCCGCTGCCTACGGCATCGCGGTCACGCTAGACATGTTGATCACCACGGTGCTGACCTTCTTCGTGATTCGCTACGGCTGGAAGTACCCGCTGGCGCTGTGCATCGCTGCGACCGGATGGTTCTTTCTGGTGGACCTGATCTTTTTTGCGTCCAATTTGATGAAGCTGTTTGCCGGCGGCTGGTTTCCGCTGGCCATTGGCGGCGGCGTGTTCACGCTGATGATCACCTGGA
>JBKJOH010000323.1:0-12563 GCA_046593295.1 Polaromonas sp.
ATCATCTTGTTAAAAATAGTATGGCACTACATTTCACTTTTTTTACACAATCCAGCATTCATGCGGGTTTGCGGCCGGCTTGGCCGGAAAAAGGGGTGAAAGTTGACAAAGATGGGCTGGGAGTACGAGTCGCCGACCTGGGCAGGCAAGTTTCTGGATCAGTGGTGCAAAGAGGTCATGCGTTCGCGCATCGATCCGCTCAAGAAGTTTGTCAAAACCGTGCGCAGTCACCGTGAGCTACTGCTCAACTACTTCCGAGCCCCAAAGGAGTTCTCCAGTGGCATTGTCGAGGGTCTAAACAACAAAGCCAAAGTCACTATGAGAAAAGCGTACGGATTTCGGACCTTCAAAATGACATAACTCGCTCTGTACCACGTGCTTGGCAAGCTTCCTGAGCCAAAACTCACCCACAGTTTTTACTGACGAGCCAGAAGTTTAAATGGCTGGCGAAACCGGAGGATTGTCCGAAGCGTGCGCTGGGTTTTGATTTCGATGGCGCGGCCTTTACCCACGTCGGCAATCGTGTGAGCTTCGAAGTGTTGCTGGCGAGTTTTGGTTTGGAAGATGACGCAGCCTTGGCGCGCATCGGCGGCATCGTGCATGTCCTTGATGTGGGCGGTGTCCCGGTGGCGGAAGCGGCGGGGCTGGAGGCCGTGCTGAAGGGTTTGCGTGAGACGGCGAAGAACGATGATGTGCTGCTGTCGGCAGTCACGTCGGTGTTCGATGGCTTGTACGCAGGATTGAAAGATGAAAAGCGTTAACCGCAAAGGTGCGCAAAGGTGCGCAAAGGAAACCCCGTTTTAGATTTCCCTTCGCGTCTTTCGCGGTGAAAAATTTTGACTTTAGGTTGAGGAGATAAACATGACGGAAGAAAAACTCGTAGCACCCGCGCCAGTCACCCTGGGCGAGGCTTTCAAATATTGGCTCAAGCTCGGTTTCATCAGCTTCGGCGGCCCCGCTGGGCAAATTGCCATCATGCATCAGGAGTTGGTGGAAAAGCGCCGTTGGATTTCCGAGCATCGTTATTTGCACGCGCTCAATTACTGCATGGTGCTGCCGGGGCCGGAGGCGATTCAGTTGGCGATCTATATCGCCTGGCTGATGCATGGCGTGCGCGGTGCGGTGGTGGCGGGCGTGATGTTTTTTCTGCCCGCATTTTTTCTGTTGTCGTTGCTGGCGGGGGTGTATCTCGCCTGGGGTGACGTGCCGCTGGTGCAGGGCATTTTCTACGGCATCAAACCGGCGGTGGTGGCGGTGGTGTTATTCGCCGCTTGGCGTATCGGCTCACGCGCGTTGAAGAACGAAGTACTGTGGGGGCTGGCAGCGCTGGCGTTTGTCGGCATTTTCTTCCTCAAAATTGAATTCCCTTGGATCGTGCTGGTGGCGGCTATTCTGGGTGCGATCGGCGGTAAGTTTTGGCCAGCGAAATTCACGGGCGGCGGTGGGCATGGCGCAAGTCATAAAGAATATGGTGCGGCGATCATTGACGACGACACGCCCACGCCCGTGCACGCTAAATTTTCCTGGGTCAAGCTGGGCCTGACGCTGGTGATTTTCGTGCTGATTTGGTTAGTCGCCATGTTCGCTATCCGTGATCACAGCACGCTGTTCGATATGGGTGAATTTTTTACCAAGGCGGCCTTCCTGACGATCGGTGGAGCGTATGCCGTGTTGCCCTATGTGTATCAAGGGGGTGTCGAGCACTACACCTGGCTCAGCGGCCCGCAAATGATGGATGGCCTCGCACTGGGTGAAACCACGCCGGGGCCGCTCATCATGATCGTGACTTGGGTTGGTTATCTCGGTGGGGTGGCCAAGGGTGTATTCAGTAATCCGATTGCCGCAGGGCTAGCCGGTGCGGCGGCGGCGACTTTTTTCACCTTCCTGCCTTCGTTTCTATTCATTTTGGCCGGTGGGCCGCTGATCGAATCCACGCGCAACGAAATCAAATTCACCGCACCCTTGACCGGCATCACTGCCGCCGTGGTCGGTGTAATTTTGAATCTCGCCGTGTTTTTTGCCTGGCATACCTTTTGGCCTAAGGGTAGCGAGGCGGCACCGTTCTCGGGCATCTTCGAGTGGTTCTCGGTGTTGATCGCCCTCGCCGCTTTCCTTGCCTTGTGGAAATACAAAGTGGACATCATGAAGGTGATCGGCGTGTGCGCCCTGGTGGGGCTGGCATCGGTATTTATTAAGCCTTTATTGGGCTAGTTCGATCATGTCCAGCTTGCGTGCGCATTGGCGAGAAACCACCAGCGTGTTTTTCAAGCTCGGTGCCATGGGCAGTACTTGACACGACCGACGATGGGAAAATCGTGTTTCCGTATGACGCAGTGCATCTGGACTTCATGTTGAAGGCAGCGTGAATCCGACCGATTCGCTTGCCCACCGCCATGACGGTTAGGCCGTCCCCGCCTTCACCTTCAACCGCCAAGCATGCAGCAACGGCTCGGTATAGCCGCTAGGCTGCTCCAGCCCTTTGAAGACCAGATCACACGCGGCCTTGTACGCGGCTGAGGTTTTGAAGTGGCCGGCCATCGGCTTGTAGAGCACATCGCCTGCGTTCTGCTTGTCAACCACGGCGGCCATGCGCTCGAAGGTCTCTTGCACTTGCACTTTGGTCACCACGCCATGCAGCAGCCAGTTGGCGATGTGCTGGCTGGAGATTCGCAGCGTGGCGCGGTCTTCCATCAGGCCAACGTTGTGGATGTCGGGCACCTTGGAGCAGCCCACACCCTGGTCTATCCAGCGCACGACGTAGCCCAGAATGCCCTGTGCGTTGTTGTCGAGTTCCTGCTGCCTGGCCTCTACGCTCCAGTTGGGCGTACTGGCAACCGGCACTTGCAGCAGGTCGTTCAGTATCGCGTTGCGCACTTTTGATTTGTCGCTGTGTGCGTCGATTTTTTCAAGGTCTTTTTGTATCTTGCTGACTTTGACCTGGTGGTAGTGCAGCACGTGCAGCGTGGCACCGATGGGGCCGGGCACCCAAGCGGTGTTGGCACCAGCGCGTAGGTGGTCAATTTTTTGCTCCATCATGGCCTTCATCAAATCAGGCATGGTCCACATGCCCTTGCCGATTTGCGCCTTGCCGCGCAGGCCACATTGCAGCCCGACCAGCACGTTGCTGCGCTCGTAAGCAGCAATCCACGCGCTGGCTTTCATGTCGCCCTTGCGGATCATGGGGCCGGCCTGCATGGCGCTGTGCATCTCGTCGCCAGTGCGGTCTAAAAAGCCGGTGTTGATGAAGACCACGCGGCTGGACGCTGCTTCAATACAGGCCTTGAGGTTGACGCTGGTGCGGCGCTCTTCGTCCATGATGCCGAGCTTGACGGTGCTGTCAGGCAGGCCGAGCAGTTTTTCAACACGGGCAAACAGTTCGGCGGCAAAGGCGACTTCAACCGGGCCATGCATTTTTGGTTTGACGATGTAGACGCTGCCTTTGCGGGAGTTGCGGATCGCGTCTTTTTTGCTGCGCTTTAAGTCATGCATGGCGATGGTGGTGGTGACGACCGCGTCCAGAATGCCTTCGGGGATTTCGCGCAATTTGCCGTCTGCCGCTTTGTACAGGACGGCCGGGTTGGTCATCAGGTGGCCGACGTTGCGCAGGAACATGAGCGAGCGGCCGTGCAGCTTGACGCTGCCCTTGCCGTTAGCCGCCGTGTACTCACGGTCAGCATTCAGGCCACGGGTGAAGGTTGTGCTGCCTTTGCTGACCTTTTCAAGCAGTGTGCCCTTGAGTATGCCCAGCCAGTTGCTGTAGGCCAGTACTTTGTCGTCGGCATCGACCACGGCAACCGAGTCTTCAAGGTCAAGGATGGTTGTCAGCGCGGCTTCCAGCACCAGGTCGCTCACGCCTGCGGCATCGCTTTTGCCAATCGGCGTGGCTCGGTTGATTTGAATGTCGAGGTGCAAGCCGTTGTGCTCAAGCAGTACCGATGATGGCGCAGTGGCTGTACCTTGGTAGCCGATGAATTGTTTGGCATCTTGCAGGCCCGTGGTCTTGCCGCCTTTCAGGGCTACCGCCAGCTTGCCGCCTTTGACCGAATAGCCAACCGAGTCAATGTGCGATGCGGCTGCCAGCGGCGCGGTGCGGTCGAGTACATGGCGCGCATATTCAATCACTTTTGCGCCGCGCTTGGGGTTGTAGCTGCTGCCTCCTTCAATTGACTTTGTACAGCCGCCGTCTTCAGAAATCACATCGGTGCCATATAGCGCGCCATACAAAGAACCCCAACGCGCGTTGGCGGCGTTCAGTGCGTAGCGCGTGTTCAGTATCGGCACCACCAGTTGCGGGCCAGCCTGTTTGGCGAGTTCTGCATCGACGTTTTTGGTGCTGACACTGACCTTCTGGGGGGTTTTGACGAGGTAGCCGATTTTTTCAAGGAAAGCGCGATACGCCTTCATGTCTTTGATAGCGCCGGGGTTGGCCTTGTGCCAGGCATCCATCGCGGTTTGCAGGCGGTCACGCTCGGCCAGCAAGGCGATGTTTTTCGGGGCCAGGTCTTGCACGATGGCAGCAAAACCTTTCCAGAACTTCTCGCTGCTAACGCCTGTGCCGGGCAGCACGCTGCTTTCGATAAAGCGGTGCAAAACGCTGGCAACTTCAAGCGAGTGGCAGGTGGTGCGCGGTGTGGCAGCTGCGGCTGATGTGGTGGGGCTGGTCATGGTCATCCTGTTCGGTATATAGCGGTAAATAGCGGTAGATGGCGCAGGCGCTGGCTGCTTATATGGCCACCCCTGCTGCCCCATATTTTATTCGATGCGCTGGAGCCGCTGGAGCCGCACTACTTCGCTCGGATTCGCCCTGATTGGCTTTTTTTCAGTGAATTTGGCCTGATTGCTATCATTTTTGACCTGCATTTAGGGTTGCAAGCCAATAAATACGGGCGTGCGCAGCAACCCGCCCAAGCTCGGCGAGCACAGCCTGGAGATCTTGAGGGGCCTGGGTTACAGCGATGAGCCAGCCGAGCAACTGGCGGCGCTACACATTGATGCCGCATCGCCACCGTCAATCTAGAAATCAGAAAGTTCGTTTTAGAGGCAAAAACGGCCCAGCCGCAGTTGCGGGTGGGCCGTGAGACGACTACCTGAAATTCAGGTGGCCTTACTTTTTAGCGGCAGCGGCTGGCTTGTCAGCTGCGGGCTTGGCGTCAGCCACTGGCTTAGCGCCTGCTTTTTCGTCAGCCATGCACTTTTTAATGTTCGATGATTTGGCGGCGCCAGCGAGTTTTTTGTCAGCTGCAGCTTTTTCACAAGCGGCGCTAGGAGCTGCTGCTTCTTTCTTGGCGCTCAGGCACTCTTTCATAAAGGCTTTGCGCTCGTCGCCTTTTTTGCCTTCAGCGTCTTTGTTGCAGGTGCCCATTTTGCTTTGCTGGGTAGTTTTGGCATCGCCGTCAGCAGCGTGAGCCAGTGGCGACAGGCTCATGGAAAACGCAAATGCAACGGCCATCAGGGATATCAGCTTTTTCATGGAGGCTCCAGTCAAGGTTGTAGTTAAGTTTGGATTTAGTTCGGAATCCGCAAAGGATTCCATCACATAACGGCGCAGCTCACAAGGTGGATGACCTTGGGTTGACCGCGTTAACCGTAAAATCAGGTCATGCTCTCGATAAAAAATGATCTGCTCGCGGCCCTCAGAGCCGGGCTGGAACAGCTTTCCCCCGGCGCTGGTGAAAAGGCCGCGTTTGAATCCCCCAAGGTGGCTGCGCATGGCGATTTCGCCTGTACCGCCGCTATGCAACTGGCCAAGGGGCTCAAGCAGAACCCGCGCCAGGTTGCCGAGGGTTTGAAGGCGATATTGCTCGCCAGCCCGGTGTTTGAACGCTGGGTTCAAGCGATTGAAATTGCCGGCCCCGGCTTTATCAACATCAAACTCAAAGCTGTTGCTAAACAGGAAACAGTACGTGAAGTACTGCACGCTGGTGCGCAATACGGGGTCAAACCCATAAGCGATGAAAAAACCATCGTCGAGTTTGTATCGGCCAACCCGACCGGCCCGTTGCATGTGGGCCATGGCCGCCAAGCCGCGCTGGGCGATGCGATTTGCAAGCTGTTTGTGACACAAGGTGTGCAGGTGTACCGCGAGTTTTATTACAACGATGCGGGCGTGCAAATCCATACGCTGGCCACCAGCACGCAGGCGCGCGCCAAAGGCATCAAGCCGGGCGATGCGGCATGGCCTGAACTAGCCTACAACGGCGACTACATTGCCGATATTGCCGCCGACTTCATCGCGAAAAAAACCGTCAAGTCCGATGATCGCGAGTTCACTGCATCCGGCGATGTGGAAGATATGGATTCGATTCGCCAGTTTGCAGTCGCTTATTTGAGGCACGAGCAGGACCTTGATTTGCAGGCCTTCTCAGTCCGTTTCGATAACTATTACCTGGAATCCAGTTTGTATACGTCGGGTCGCGTTGAGGCGACCGTTGCGAAGTTGAAAGCCGCTGGCAAAACCTATGAGCAGGACGGCGCGCTGTGGCTCAAGTCCACCGACTACGGTGACGACAAAGACCGCGTGATGAAAAAGAGCGACGGCACCTACACCTACTTTGTGCCCGATGTGGCCTACCACCTCGCCAAATGGGAGCGCGGTTACAGCCGCGCCATCAACATCCAGGGCATGGACCACCACGGCACCATCGCGCGCGTGCGTGCCGGCTTGCAAGCTGCTGGCGAAGGCGTACACCAGGGCTACCCCGACTATGTTCTGCACACCATGGTGCGTGTGGTGCGCGCGGGCATTGAGGTGAAAATTTCAAAACGCGCAGGCAGCTACGTCACCCTGCGCGACCTGATCGAATGGACTAGTGCCGATGCCGTGCGCTTCTTTTTACTTAGCCGCAAGCCGGATACCGAATACATCTTTGACATCGACTTGGCGCTAGCCAAGAATAACGAGAACCCGGTCTACTACGTGCAGTACGCCCATGCGCGCATCTGCTCGGTGTTGTCAAACTGGGGCGGCGATATGGCTGACCTGAAGGGTGCTGACCTGTCGCCGCTCGCCAGCCCGCAGGCGCAGGCGCTGATGCTGCTGACCGCCAAATACCCCGACATGCTGACCAACGCCGCCAACGGTTTTGCGCCGCACGACGTGGCCTTTTACCTGCGCGAGCTGGCTGCCTGCTACCACAGCTATTACGATGCCGAGCGCATTTTGGTGGACGATGCGGTGGTTAAAACCGCGCGCCTGGCGTTGGTCGCGGCGACCGCGCAGGTGTTGCACAATGGCTTGGCTGTGTTGGGCGTTAGCGCGCCCCGCAAAATGTGAATCTACAAAAAATGGCCTCAGAATGACGCACTCGACCAAAACCACAATGCCAACGATAGCGCTGACTATGAACAAACAACGCGGCGGCACGCTGCTGGGCATCATCATTGGCGGGCTGCTGGGCCTGGGTGCTGCGCTGGCGGTGGCGGTTTACGTGACCAAGGTACCCGTGCCATTTTTGAACAAAAGCCAGTCGCACAGCGCTGAAAACGATGCCGCCGAAGCCAAAAAGAACAAGGACTGGAACCCGAACACCCCGCTGGCGGGTAAAAATCCGGCCCGCCCTTCTGCTGTGGCCTCTGGCTCGGTAGGCACTGAGCCCCCGGCAGAAAATGCAGCGCCAGCAGCAGTTGTCCCGAGTACTGCCAAGGCAGCGGTTTCAAACGACCCGTTGGGCGACCTGGTAAAAGCCAAGTCAGTTCCCAAGCCAGACAAGCCAGATGTTGCCGGGGCCAGCTCCGGTGCCGATCCGTTCAGTTACTTCATTCAGGCGGGTGCTTTCCGCACGCCTGAAGATGCAGAGCAGCAGCGCGCCAAGCTGTCACTGATGGGGTATCAAGCCAAGGTGACGGAGCGTGAGCAATCGGGCAGAACCGTTTACCGCGTACGCCTGGGGCCATTTGACAAAAAAGACGATGCCGATAAAACCAAAGAAAATCTCGACAGCAACGCGATTGAAACCGCGCTGGTGCGGGTGCAGCGCTGATGCCGCTTGAGCGGGCTTTGAACTTTTGCGGCGCAAAACATCCAACACTCAATGTGTGAAATATTCAGGAGAGAAATCAATGCAACGACGTGAATTTTCAATATCAGCGGCAGCCGTGGCAGCAAGCGCTACAGCCATCAGTCTTGGGTTTTCTGGTGCGGCGCTGGCGCAGGGCAAAGCGCCCCAGGAAGGTACTGACTACCTCACGCTGGACAAAGCAGCGTCCACTGAGGCACCTGTCGGCAAGATCGAGGTGGTCGAGTTCTTCTGGTACAGATGCCCGCACTGTAGCGTCTTTGAGCCGCAACTGGAAAGCTGGATTAAAAAGCTGCCGAAAGACGTGGCCATCCGGCGCGTGCCGGTGTCGTTCAGGCCAGACTTTGAGCCGCAGCAACGCCTGTATTACGTGTTGGAAAGCATGGGCAAGGTTGATGAGATGCAGATGAAGGTCTTCAACGCCATCCACGTTGAAAAACAAGCACTCACCAATGGCGATCAGATCACGGCGTGGGCTGAAAAGCAGGGCATCAACAAGGCCAAGTTTGTCGAAGCCTACAACTCCTTCCCCATCGTCACCAAGGTGCGAAAGGCCACGCAGTTGCAGGACCAGTACAAGGTGCAAGGCGTTCCGGCCCTTGGCATTGCCGGCCGTTTTTACACCGACGGCACCCAGGCCGGCACCATGGAGCGCGCCCTCATCGTTACCGATTACCTGATTGGCATGGTTCGAAAAAGCAAATAAAACCTTTTTTCACTCACTGAAACCCGCCCTGATCCGGCGGGTTTTTTATGAGTTTTTGGGGTCAGAGCCCAAATTCGCCGAGCCTACGACTCGCCCGGAGGGCGCGGTACGATGCACCGCAGCGAAATTGGTGTCTGACCCCAATAATGACCCCAATAACTCTTGGGTGGCTACAATCAAAAACAACTACAAGCAGCAAGATTCGTGCCTTTATGAAATATTCACAGTCCGTATTGATCGCCGCCTGCGCCGCTGCAGCGTTTGCCATGTGCTCCGCCCGGGCCGAAACGTCGGATCGGGACATGCCCATGAACGCCGAGTCAAATGCCCTGCGCTACGACGATTTAAAGCAAACCAGCGTTTTTACGGGCAACGTAGTCATTACCAAGGGCAGCACCATCATTCGTGGTGAGCGCGTTGAAGTGGCGCAAGACGCCGAGGGCTATCAAAAGGCCAGCATTTTCGCTGCCTCTGGCAAGCTGGCGTTTTACCGAAAAAAGCGCGAAGGTCTGGACGAATTTATTGAAGGTGAAGGCGAGCGGATTGACTACGACAGCCGTACTGACGTTGTCAAATTCATCCGCCAAGCCGTGCTGCGCCGCTACAAGGGTGCGGTACTGGCGGATGAGTCAACCGGCTCGCAGATCAATTACGACAACGTGACCGATGTGTTCACGGTCGATGGCGGGCCGCAAAACCGTTCGCTCACCAACCCGAGTGGCCGCGTCCGCTCGCTGCTGTCGCCGCGCAATGCGGTGTCTGCTGCTGGTAGTACACCCGTTTCAACGCCAGCCGTCGGCTCTTCGCCCAGCCTGCGCTCAAGCCCCGCGCTGGGCGCAAGCGACAAGAAGTAAGGCTGACATGGAACAGGGATTTTCAAACGCCACCGCCGCAATGGATACCGCAGCAGCAGAGGCAGAGGCCTCGGCCATTCTCGCCGCCAGCGCAATGCCAGCGCCCAGCCGGCCAGCACCCAGCCGACTGGTGGCCACCGGTCTGCAAAAATCCTATGGCAACCGCAAGGTGGTGCAGGATGTCTCGCTGGCCGTGCAAAGCGGCGAGGTGGTGGGCCTGCTCGGCCCCAACGGTGCGGGCAAGACGACATCTTTCTACATGATTGTGGGCCTGGTGCGGGCTGATGCGGGCGAGATCACGATTGACGGCAACTCGGTGGAGCACATGCCGATTCACCGCCGCGCCCGCCTCGGCCTGAGCTACCTGCCGCAAGAGGCATCGATTTTTCGCAAACTCTCGGTTGAGCAAAACGTGCGCGCTGTACTCGAGCTGCAGCTGGACGATGCGGGCAAGCCGCTGGCCCTCGGCATCATTAACGAGCGTCTTGATGCGCTGCTGAAAGACCTGCGGGTTGACCATCTGCGTGACTCGCCCGCGCTGTCACTGTCAGGCGGTGAGCGCCGCCGCGTCGAGATCGCCCGCTCGCTGGCGACCCAGCCGCGTTTTATTCTACTGGACGAACCCTTTGCCGGCATTGACCCGATTGCCGTGATCGAGATCCAGCGCATCATCGGTTTTCTGAAATCGCGCGGTATTGGCGTGCTGATAACCGATCACAACGTGCGCGAAACGCTGGGCATTTGCGACCACGCCTACATCATCAGCGACGGTCATGTGCTGGCCAAAGGCACGCCATCAGATATTGTGAATAACGCCGATGTAAGACGGGTGTACCTCGGCGAACACTTCAGGATGTGATGAAGCAAGGTCTATCACTACGCATTTCGCAGCATCTGACGCTCACGCCGCAGCTGCAACAGTCGATCCGCCTGCTTCAGCTTTCCACGCTGGAACTCAGCCAGGAGGTCGAGCAGATGCTCGACGAAAACCCGTTTCTCGAATTGTCCGAAGAGGCTGCGGAGCGCGAAGAGTTTGGACTGGACCATATCAACACACCCGTCAGTCAGGACATTCAAGAGTTCGAGTCTGCTACAGATTCAATAGCTGCTAACGCCCATGAATCGGGCGTTACAAGCCAAAATGAATCTGAGACCACGCCTGAAATAAGCTCCGAGGCCAAACTGGAAGACAGCTGGGAAGGCGACGGCTCGGTCGAGTCCGCACCCGACGACAGCGAATGGGGTGGCGACGCACCGGCCCGCAAAAATAATAACGATGAGGGCGATACCGAGGCATCAGACCTGGCACGCGGCCACGAGTCATTGCAAGACCACTTGCATCGGCAGTCGCTCAGTTTGCGCCTGTCAAGCATTGACCGCGCAGCCCTGCATTTTTTGATTGAGTCGCTGAACGATGATGGCTACCTTGAAGACAGCCTAGCATCTCTGGCATCCGGCTTGGTAAATCAGGCAAAGGGCGATATTGACCAGACCGAAGAGCTGGAGCAACATTTTGCCATGGCGCTCAAGCTGTTGCACCACATGGAGCCTGCCGGTGTGGGCGCACGCAATCTGGCGGAGTGCCTGGGTCTGCAACTGCTTGACTGCAAGGACTGTGATGAGACGCGCGCCGCCATGGCCATGTGCAAGCAGCCCATAGAGCTGCTTGCCAAGCGCGATGTCAAGCGCCTGTCGCAGCTATGCGGCTATCCCGATACCGTCATCAAGGGCGCGATTGCCGTGATTGGCCGACTCGACCCCAAGCCGGGCCGCCGCTTTGTGAATGTTGAGCGCAACCTTGTCGTGCCGGATGTCATCGTCGTCAAGGCAGGCCGGGGCTTCAAAGTCACGCTGAACAGCGACGTGATGCCGCGCCTGCGGGTACATGACATTTACGCCAATGCGCTCAAGCAGCACAACGGCAAAGGTGGGGGTCAGGGTGGGCAGGCGTTGCAGCAGCGCTTGCAGGAGGCGCGCTGGTTTATCAAGAACATCCAGCAGCGCTTTGACACCATATTGCGCGTCAGCACGGCGATTGTCGAGCGGCAAAAAAACTTTTTCAGCCATGGCGAGTTAGCCATGCGCCCACTGGTACTGCGCGAGATTGCCGACGAGCTGGGCCTGCACGAGTCCACCATTTCGCGCGTCACCACAGCCAAATACATGAACACGCCGTTCGGCACGTTTGAGCTGAAATACTTTTTCGGATCAGCGCTTGGCACCGAGACCGGTGGCAGCGCATCAAGCACGGCCGTGCGGGCGCTCATCAAACAATTCGTGGCATCAGAGAGTTTGAAAAAACCACTCAGCGACAACCAGATATCCGAAATGCTGAAAGAGCAGGGCATTGAATGCGCGCGGCGTACCGTAGCCAAATACCGTGAGGCGCTGCGCATTGCGCCGGCCAATTTGCGTAAATCCTTGTAGATATGACCCCCACGTTCGCGCACTGCGTGTCACTCTCTGCCCCCCGAGGGGGCCGCTGCGCCTGCGGTCTGGCAAAGCCAGTCCCGCGGCCCCTGTTTGAAAAGATGACGGTTCGATGCACTCAGAGAGCAATCCAAAATCTATGAATCAGTTACAACTATTTTTACCTTGCGCCGCTGGTGTTGAGGCACTGCTAGCCACTGAGGTCAAACGCATCACCGGCATTGACGGCAAAGCCTGGCGGGCCGGTGTGCAGTTGCAGGGCTCATGGCGTGAAGCCTTGCAGCTCAATCTGCACAGCCGCCTGGCCCAGCGCGTGCTGATTGAGTTGGCGCACAACCAGTACCGCAGTGAGCAAGACCTTTATAACGCCGCAGCCAGCGTGGCCTGGGAGATTTGGTTTACGCCCAAACAGACCTTCAAGGTCGAGATCACCGCGCAGCACAGCCCGCTCACCAGCCTGAACTTTGCAGCTCTCAAAATCAAGGATGCGGTGGCCGACCGCTTTCGTGCCAAGTTCAACGATGTGCGTCCCGACGTTGACACGCGCTGGCCCGATGT
>JBKJOH010000182.1:0-2838 GCA_046593295.1 Polaromonas sp.
GTTTAGCCCAGCGCAGGCTGAGTTCCATCGACGTGCGTGCTTCGCTTTCTGTCGTGATGTGGCCCTTGGTGTCGTAGGGTGTGCATTCGTCAAACTGCATCACGATGTCGCTGTTCAGAATGGTTTGAATCTGCATCGAGATTTCAGGCGTTAAAAATAGCTTGTCACCATTGACGGGTGACGCAAACTTCACGCCCTCTTCGCTGATCTTGCGCATCTCGCCCAGCGACCACACTTGAAAGCCGCCGCTGTCGGTCAATATCGGCTTGTGCCAGCTTTCAAACTTGTGCAGCCCGCCAAACTGCTGCATCACATCCAGCCCCGGACGCATCCACAAATGAAAGGTATTGCCCAAAATAATTTGTGCGCCCATCTCATGCAGCGACTGCGGCATCACGCCCTTGACGGTGCCATAGGTACCCACCGGCATGAAGACAGGCGTTTGCACCACGCCGTGGTTCAGGGTGAGGGTGCCGCGCCGTGCATGGCTGTTTGCATCTTGTGCCAGTAATTGAAAAGTCAGCATAGGGTCTTGAGGTTTACAGTATTGTATGGTGCTTGGTTTTGAGTTATGCTTTACTTTTATTTGAGTAAATTTTTTTAATTGCTTTACTTTAATCAAAGGAGTCGCCATGCAATCAGTTGCCATTGTCTCCAGTAAAGGGCAGGTCACATTGCCCGCCGCCATGCGCGCCCTACTGGGCATCGTGCCGGGTTCACACATTCAATTTGAAGTGCGCGGTAAAGAACTGGTAATTAAACCCGAGCTTCCCATGAGTGCCTACCGGGGCATGTTGAAGGGTTATGACTTGGGCGATATTGAGCCTGAAAAAGAACCTGATCGGGAGTTTGAATGAACGTTGTTGATTCGTCGGGTTGGGTTGAATATTTTCAAGACAGCACCAGAGCCGATTTATTTGCCACACCCATCGAAGCACGCGATTTGCTCCTCGTACCCACCATCGCGCTGTTTGAAGTACACAAAGTTTTAAGCCGCAGCCTGAGCGAAGACTTGGTCACGCGATGCCTTGACGTGATGCGCCTGGGCCGCGTGCTGGACTTGACCGACAAGCGTGCGGTGGCTGCCTCCAAAGTAGCGCGGGCGCATCGCCTGGCGCTGGCTGATGCTGCGATGTACAGCATGGCGCAAGAGTATGGTGCAACGTTCTGGACGCAAGACGTGGACTACGACAAGCTGCCCGGTGTGCGCTACTTTGCTAAAGCAACCCTTAGCTAATTTTTTCGCTCGCTTTTTTTCGTGCCAGTAGCATCGAATCCCCATAACTAAAAAACCGATACCGCTGCGCTATCGCTTGGCTGTAGAGCGCCATGATGTGCTCGTAGCCGGCGAACGCGCTGACCAGCATCATCAGCGTGCTTTTGGGCAAATGAAAGTTGGTCAGCAGCATGTCCACCACCTTGAAGTCAAAGCCTGGCGTGATGAAGATGTTGGTGTCGTTGTAGCTGTCGCCAAATTTGGCGCGTGACTCCAGCGCCCTGACCGTCGTGGTGCCGACTGCCACCACGCGCCCGCCTCTAGCCTTGCAGTCGGCAATCGCTTGACTTGTTGCATCAGGCACTTCAAAGCGCTCGAAATGCATGACATGCTGAAGAATATTTTCTGCCTTGACGGGCTGGAAGGTACCTGCCCCCACATGCAGCGTGATGCTGGCGCGCTGCACGCCGCGTGCTTCAAGCTGCGCCAGCACGGTCTCGTCAAAATGCAGCGCTGCGGTGGGCGCGGCCACTGCGCCTGGGTGTTTGGCAAATACGGTTTGGTAGCGCTGCTCGTCGCCCGGCGAATCGGTATGCGTTATGTACGGCGGCAGCGGCACATGGCCGTGCTGCGCCATCAGCGCATACGGGTCGCTGCTGAGTTTGAAGTGGTACAAAGGCCCGTCAACATGTGGCCAGCGGCCTAGCAAGGTTGCGCTAAAGCCGCCGTCCATTTGCAGCACCGCACCGGGCAACGGTTTTTTGCTGACCCGCATGTGCGCAGCGACTTCATGGCAGGATGCGGCATCGGGCGACAGCACGCGCTCGATCAGCAGCTCCAGTTTGCCGCCGCTGGCCTTCTGGCCAAACAGCCGCGCCTTGACGACCTTGGTGTCGTTGAAGACCAGCAGATCGCCGGGCAACAAGAGGCTGGGCAGGTCGGTAAAGCGGCGGTCAGCGGCTAGCGCGCCCCGGCCATCGAGCAGGCGCGATGCGCTGCGTTCGGCAGCCGGGTGCTGGGCGATGAGTTCGGGGGGCAGCGCAAAGTCGAAGTCGCTCAGGGTGAATGCGCGCGCGGTGCCAGGTAAAAACGTGGGCATAGTGCTTGAGGGGCGGACTTGCCCCGTACCAAGTTGAGTAAATTAAGTAAAGTTCAGGATTGTCGCAGCCATTGGCGGGTTTTTTCAGGCCTGGATCGGCAGCGCCTCATGGCCAGCATGCGTCACGCTTTCAAGGCGCAGAACTGGGTGCGTGTTAGCATATTGGTGCTTTAACACTAATTAAGGAGACGCATATGAGTCGTCTGACAATTACCCTTTCCGAGCCGCGCTACCGTGCGCTGAAAGAAGCCGCAGCCCGGCGTGACAAAACCATTGGTCAATTGATTGATGAGAGTCTTCCCTTTTACGGCATCAGGTCGAAAGAGCAGGCGCTCGAGCTGGTGCGCCGGGCACGCACGCGCAGTGCGTTAAGCGAAGAGCAGGCGCTCACACTGGCGCAAGCTGAGGTGCAGGCAACACGCCACGCCTTATGAGTAGTGCGTTCTTCATCATTGACACCAACGTTCTCGTTGCCGGACTGCTGACTTCGCATGCTGATTCACCGGTGGCCCGCATCCTCGAT